>CALWKL010000001.1 GCA_944381255.1 uncultured Clostridia bacterium
AAGTATATTAAATACATCAGGGTGAGCCTTCTCAAGTTCGTCAAATAGGATAATAGAATAAGGTTTACGGCGCACTTGCTCAGTCAATTGACCACCATCTTCATGTCCTACATATCCTGGAGGTGAACCAATTAATTTGCTAACAGAATGTGCCTCCATATACTCACTCATATCTAGTCTAATTATCAAATCATCATCATCAAACATAGCTTCGGCTAGAGCTTTGGATAATTCTGTCTTACCTACACCAGTAGGGCCTAAGAACAAGAATGAACCAATAGGTCTATTTGGGTCCTTCAAGCCAGCACGAGCTCTACGAATAGCCTTACTTACTGCTACTACTGCTTGGTCCTGACCAATGACACGATTGTGCAATGTCTCTTCAAGATTCATCAATCTGTCTCGTTCGGTTTCAGTTAATTTGGTAACAGGCACATGAGACCACGCACTTACTACTCTAGCAATATCATCAAAGCCGATTACCGGACCGTCTGCAAGAGATTTTTGGAACTCTGCCTTTTTCTGCTCATACTCGGCTTGCTTAGATTTAATTTCATCATGGATACGACCAGCCTCGGTATAATCTTGTCTAGCGACAGCGTCTTTCTTCTCGTTTTCTAGTTTCTCTAGGCTGTCGTGCAATTCTTTAAGTGGCGCTGGCATGGTAGCACCATTGACTTTTGCACGAGAACTTGCTTCATCTATTAAGTCAATCGCTTTGTCTGGTAGACTTCTATCCATAATATATCTATCACTCAGTGTTGCGGCAGCATTTATAGCCTCATCGGTAATTTTTACTTTGTGGAATTTTTCGTATGACTCACGCAAGCCACGCAAAATTTCTATGGTCTGCTCTACTGTAGGAGGATTTATCATAATAGGCTGGAACCTACGCTCTAGCGCCTTGTCCTGCTCTATAAACTTACGATACTCTTCGGTAGTAGTAGCACCAATGGTTTGCAATTCACCACGCGCTAAATATGGCTTTAGCATATCACTAGGACTTACTTCGCCTTTGTCCCCTCCGCCACCAGCCTGTACTAGTGTATGCAATTCATCGATAAATACAATTATATCTTTATTTTGAATAATGGTATCAATAGCATTTTTTAACTTTTCTTCCATACTACCACGGTATTTGGTACCTGCCATTAGAGAACCTAATTCAAGTGAAAAGATAGTCTTGTTCTTTAATAAGTCTGGCACATTACCATCTACTATTGCCTTTGCTAAGCCTTCGACAACAGCAGATTTACCTACACCAGCCTCACCAATAAGCACAGGGTTGTTTTTTGTCTTACGACAGAGAATCTCAATAATACGAGCGATTTCTGCATCACGACCGATGACTGGGTCAATTTTGCCTTGTTTTGCTTTTAGAGTAAGGTCAGTACCCAATTCTAGCAAGTTCTTAGGCAATTTACTACCTTCATTGTTCTTTGCCATCTCGCTTGATTCTGCATTGTCTTGGCTACCACCAGGGACAATGTATTGGTAAATTTGCTCTCTCAAACTATTTAGGTCAATATTAAACGCGCGTCTTAGCAACTGAATAGCATCACTATCACTATTTTGCAATAGTCCTACCAACACATGCTCGGTATTAGTCTTGTTTAGCCCTAATTTGCTAGCAAGTTTTTGTGCAAAAATCAAGACTTCGCGCACATAACTAGTGTAACCTACCTCATCTAGATATTTGCTAGGGAATTTTTCCATACGCTCGTCAACTGCCTGCAAATAACTTTGTTTTGTAACGCCAAATTTTTGAAGAATTTGCGCAGACGGGCTGTCCTCTATAGAAATTATACCAAATAGCAAATGTTCTGAAGCAATTTCGGCATAACCCATACGAGTAGCCAATTCACCTGCATTTTGCAATGCTTTGTACAATGTATCTGAAAAGTTCATAATTTAGTCCTCCTTTTTACCTTGTTTATTTTCGATTTCATCAATTTTCTTTTTTAATTCGGCAGCATCTTGATACCTCTCCTCATTTACCGCCTTGTTAAGTTGAGCCTTTAAACTATCCACGTAGGTAAAATCACTTGGGCGCTTAACATTTAATTTTACTTTTTCAATAGGCATAGGGGTATCATCATATGATTTTTGTGCATAACTTTTGTCGCCGAAAAACCTAATACAATCAGGGCAATTTGGTCTATGAGTGGCCATAAATTCTCGCCAAGTATATCCACATGTTGGGCATGCACTAGGGTGCTTTGATATCTTTTTGCGAGCGAAAGCCACAGGGAAGTCAAAAAATTCGCCCACCATTGGCTCTATGAGTTCGTCTAAACCACGCGAATTAGCAGCACACTCCCCACACAAATGCTGCTCCATACGCCTACCATTTATCTCTACCCAAGTTAGATTGCTAGCAGGCTTACCACATTTATCACAATAGTACATATTTGCTACCTCTCTTTTACTTTTTTCTTTTTTAAATCAAGGATAACCCTTTTTAAAATTTGCGCTCTAAACCGATTTTCCAATCGAAAAGGGTTCGCTAGCGCATTTGGCGAAATCATACTTAATAGTATTGCCTTTTGGTCAGCATTAATTACTCCACGCTCACCTAACTCTTCTACCACATAAGAAGCACTACGAAAATCAATATCGTGTTCTAGACGAGCCAAAATTTCTCTAAGCCAATGAGCATCAGTATCTTTGGTTCGCTGAATAGTAACATAGCCATTGCCACCTCGCTTTGACTCAGTAGTAAAGCCTCTCTCGTAATTAAATCTAGTAGTTAACACATAATTGATTTGACTAGGTGCTACGTTAAAATAATTTGCTAACTCATTTCTACTAATATCCAGACGTGAAGAATCTCCCAAAGTATCTTTGATAAATTCCTCTATCATATCAGAAATATTCATTTCGCCACCTCTTAAAAAGTTTGACTATCTTTGACCTTTGCGCATATTCTATAACTATTTTATACTTTTGTCAAGAGTTTTTGCAAATTTTTTAAAAAATTTTTAAATTATCTAATTTTTGCTAGATAAGGCTACTTTTTACGGGCTTTATAGCGCTTAAATTGAATTATCTTTTACATTACTTAGGCAAAATCACTATTGACAAATTTTGCTATTTATCTTATACTATTATTAGTTTAGCAAGATTATTGACATTTATACAAATAATTATATTATTATAAATATTTGCTATATTACAAACTTTAATTACCTATATAGATGAATAATGAATTTAATAAAGGGACACATATGAAAGACTTTGAATTTATAATAAAAGATGACGAGCGCATACTTGTAAAATTATTAAAGGTAAACGTTTTTTCTGATATGTATTATGAGATACACGCCTTTAATCAAGCAAAAGAAATGATAGGATATCTTGGCTTTGAAATGCTAAAAGATGAAAATTTATGCAATTTGAGGTCAATAGCAGTGGACCCTAAATATCTAGCACGAGGGGTCGGCAGTAGTATGTCAGATTTGTTTGAACAATACATGTTACAGAACAATTGCCACAATATCTCTGGAGTGTACTTCCCTTATGGCGAAGGAGAACACTTGACTCCAAAATTCTACTCAAGGCACGGTTATCGTTTAGGCTATGATGAGAATTTTTGGGCATTAAGTAAACAAGTTTACAAGACAGACT
>CALWKL010000002.1 GCA_944381255.1 uncultured Clostridia bacterium
CATATAAAATATGTTATAGTTTAGTACTTATAAAGAGGAGGTTGACAGGGTATGGACAAGAATTCTGCAGAGTGGCAGGCTGAGGTGGATTACCTTGAAAAAACCAAACATGTAATTGGGCAAAAAATTGATAAATTAAATTTTGACATAACTAAGTCAAAAGAAACTGTGGAAGATTTACGGCAATATTACATAGATGGCACCCAAGTCTTTGGTGATTTCGATGATGCAGAGAAGGTAACTGTCAATCAAATTATCAACGAAAATATAGAACTTGCCAATAATAATATAGATAAATTAGTGTCGCTAGAGCGAAATCGTATGCGCCCCTATTTTGGTAGAGTAGATTTTGTTACCCCTAAAGACAATATAAGAGCTTATATAGGGCTGACAGGGATAGAGGACGGAAATAATTATTATGTCATTGACTGGCGTGCTCCTATTGCAGAACTTTTTTACGAAGCAGGGAAGGGTACTGCTAGTGTTAGCCTTCCAGAAGGAAAGGTAACAGGAGAGGTAACTCTCAAGCGCCAATATGATATTGCTTCTGGTGAATTATTAGATGCTTTCGATGTAGATGCTGATATTTTTGATGAATATTTACAAAAAGTACTATCCAAAGTCAATGCAGAGCATTTACATAATATTGCTGGCACTATACAAAAAGAACAAAATGAAATTATACGAGATTTGCACGATGATTTGGTAGTAGTGCAAGGTTATTCTGGTAGTGGTAAGACGACAGTAGCATTGCATAGGATAGCGTACGCTCTATATAGGTTGCGTGATTTAAAATCTGCTAATATACTGTTATTTACTTTGAATGAGGCTTTTTTGTCGCATATAGAAGGGGTTTTGCCTGAATTAGGCGAGCAAAATACGCGTAGTGCTACTTTGGCAAAATTTGCTAGTAGATTGTTAAAGGTAACACGAGAATTTGAAGAAAATGATGAATTTTTGGCTAGATATGTGGCATCTAACGAAGATGAGAGAAAGGAAATTCAAAGTAAATTAGATTTAAAAGTAAAAGACAAAATTAAAAATTTCGCCAATGAATTTACTAAAACTCGCGTTGCAAAATCTGGATTTAGAGTAGAGTCCAAGGGGTTCACAGCGGAAATGCTTACTAGCCTATATAATTCTTTGGACGAATATAATCTGTTTGCTAGACTCAATAAAATCGCTGAATTAATAGTAAAAAAATTAAAAATGGAACGATTTGCTCAAGTAAAGCGAATAGTATTACATAAAATATATGAATGTTTCGATACTCCTATAACTTTAGAGGGGTTGTATGATATTTTCTGTCAAAGAGAAGGTTATTCACAACCTAATAGAGAATCTAAGGTACGTGTCGAAGATGCTTTGCTGATGTGTTTACTAAAAGAAGCTACAAGCGAAATGGTTATTAAAATGGATATTAGGCATATAGTTATTGATGAGGCACAAGAATATCCTTTACTGTTTATAGATATGCTTTTGAGATTATTCCCTCGTGCGCAGTTTAGTATTTTTGGTGATAAATTTCAGCGAACCAACCCAACTGGTATTGATGATTTAAGTGAAATCATTGCTCTTGATGCTGTTTTTGGTACAAGTAAATTGTTTACACTAGACAATACTTATCGAAGTAGTGAGGAAATAGTGGAATATTGCTCAAAACTTATAAGCAACCCTCGCCATAATGTATTTAGATATTCTAATGGTGAACCTGTAGAGGAGAGCCTAATTGCAGGCGATATGCAGGGTATAGCAAGCCAAGTGGTATTCATATTAGAGAAGGTGCTACATTCGCATGGCTCTATCGGAATCATTACCGGAGATTCAGATATTGCCAAGGAGCTATATAATATTCTAGCGCCTATTTGTCCTCACAGGTTAAGCCTAGTAGAGACGGCTGATAGTAGCGCCCTTGAAAATATACAAATTGTACCTGTGGGTATGTGTAAAGGTTTGGAGTATAACACTGTAATTGTATTGGATAAAGGTGGACTCTTTGATAGTTTCTTAGGAGAGAACTTGCGTTATATTGCATGCACACGAGCAATCAATAAACTATATGTGTTGAAGGAGGCGAACAGTAATGAAGTGTAAATTTTGTGATAGTCTAGATAGCAAAGTAATTGACAGTCGTCTTAATGAGAATGGAACTGCTGTTCGCCGTAGGAGAGAGTGTGTCAAATGTGGCAGAAGATTTACAACATTTGAAGAATACGAGACGATTCCTGTCTTGGTAATAAAAAGTGATGGCTCTCGTCAGCCTTTTGACAGAGAAAAAATTAAGAGAGGAATAATAAAAGCTTGTGAAAAAAGACCAGTAAATATAAGCCAAATTGAAGCAGTAGTAGATGATGTAGAAAGAGAAGTTTGTAATATTCTAGAGCAAGAAGTAAGTACAAAAAAGATTGGTGAATTGGTTATGAATGGCATAAAGAAATTGGACCAAGTGGCATATATTCGCTTTGCCTCTGTATATAGGCAATTTACCGATATAAGTAACTTCATTGAACTTTTGGAAGACATTAATAAAGAAAAGAAGAAATAAATTAAATTGTAAAGAGTAAATATCTCGGGGATTATACCGAGATATTTTTTATTTGTAAATAAATTAAATATTGTCGAAATTTGCTAGAATTTGGCTAAAATTGGGGTATTATGCTAGTACTATGCAGGTACTATGCACTATTAAATTAAAGAATAATGAGTTTTTCTCATTATATTTTACGACTATTAAAAATATATTTTATATATGAAGTTAAACAAGGTTAATGAAGGTAAAAAGTATCTAATTAAAAATATCGAAGCGAGCAAGGTAAGTAAGAGTATATTGAGTGCTCGAGGAGTCATAGAAGATGAAACAATTTTTGTTTTGCGAAAAAATAAAACTAGCGTTTTGGTCGAAATAGCGGGTACAGTTTTTATAATAAATGGCGAGTATTTAAATAATATTGAGGTGGCGCCTTTTGAATAATATTTTTTTAGTAGGGAACCCAAATGCTGGCAAGTCTACAATATTTAATTTACTTACCGGAGGTAATGCTCATACTGGGAATTGGGGTGGTGTTACTGTTGAAAAAGAGAGTGGTATTTTACATGCAAAAGGCAAAAAATTTTATATAACTGATTTGCCAGGGATATATAATCTTTGTCCTGTAACTACTGATGAAATAAATGCTGTGCGTGCTATTCAAGAAAATAAAGGGGCAGTATTTTTAAATGTAATAGATGCAAACACATTGGAGAAGTCTTTGCGCCTGACTCTAGAATTAAGAAATGCTGGACTAAAAGTAATAGTATTACTCAATCTAAATAAAATTGCAAAAAAACGAGGATTAAGTATAGACATTGAGTTTTTAGAAAAAGAATTGTCATTACCAGTTATAGATGTCGATTTGGATAAAAAAACTTTGATAGATAAGATTTTAACTCAAATAGAAAAAATTAAGTCTAATAGTCTGTTATACAAAAAATTATCTACTAGTGAATTGGTAAAAGAAGGCAGAGAAATTGCTAAAAGTGTCATTTTGGCACGACCTAAGACACGATATTCTTATTCATCACTCGATTATATCCTCTTACACAAAATATGGGGTATACCTATATTTTTATCAATTATGTTGCTAATTTTTTGGCTAACTTTTGGTATTGTTGGGAGTACATTGAGCGACTCTGTCGGTTGGCTGTGGCAAAAATTTGCTAATATGATAGTTAGCATTCTTGGTACGGTAAACGCTCCAATATGGGCAGTTAATTTTATAGATGAAGCAATACTTGGTGGGATCGGTGGAGTATTATGTTTTTTGCCCCAAATTGTACTTTTGTGGGTATGTTTGGAATTTTTGGAGCAATCAGGCTATATAGCGCGTTTGGTTTGGCTGGTTGACCCATTTTGCAAAAAAATAGGTCTTAGTGGGCGTAGTGTCTTTAGTCTGTTGCTTGGATTTGGCTGTACTACTCTTGCTCTTCCTACAGTAGAAACTATTCAAGCTAAAAAGAGTAGGTACAAAACAGCTGTTATGTTGCCATATTTAACTTGCAATGCAAAACTGCCTGTGCTAGGTTGTGTAGCTGGTGCCTTATTTTTGGAGTACAGTGTATTAATTATATTTGGCTTGTATGTTCTGGGTGTTGTAGTATCTCTAGGATTAGCGTTTTTTATGCAAAAGTTTAGCCCCACGCCAGCGACTAGCGAGATAATAGAATTTACTCCACTTAGATTACCAAAGAGCAAGGAAATTTTGCGGGTAAGTCTCGCTACTATGGTGCGTTTTTTGCGTAAAATTTGGGGAATAATTCTGTGCTTTAGCATTCTAATATGGTTTTTGAGTAATTTTACTATTGAACTAAGTTTAGCAAAAAGTACAGAAGAAAGTATACTTGCTGCGGTAGCTAATTTCCTAACACCTATTTTTGCTCCACTAGGATTTTCGTGGGGGATAGTGGTCGCTCTTATGGTGGGCATCGTTGCAAAAGAAATGGTGCTATCTACTATTGGAGTACTTTGTGCAACAGATAATCTATCACTTGCGCTAATAAATCCTAGCAGTGTAGTGCACTTTGACATATTCAGCGGTATAGCCTTGTTGGTTTTTTGCTTGCTATATACTCCATGTATCAGTGCACTTGCTCAATTAAGGTCGGTACTGCCACGTAAAATTTTTTGGACTACTCAAGTATTGCAGTTTGGGGTGGCTTATTTTGTAAGTTACATAGTAATGCAGGCGGTGCGTTCTCTTTATATAGGCGGAGTGGCAAATTTATTTTGGGTGATAATAATGGCTGTGGTATTTGTAGCATTGCTAATAGTAGTTTTGCGTAAGGGGAAATGTAGTAGATGTATGGGGAATTGTAAATTTTGCAAATGAGGTAAAAAATATTGTAAATTTTGCTTTTTTGTGATACACTATAGGTACAATTATTTTAGGAGTAAAGAATGATTAAACCTATTGTTGCCGTGGTTGGTAGACCTAATGTTGGAAAATCAAGTTTCTTTAACCGAGTAGCAGGTAGGCGAATTAGTATTGTAGAAGATACCCCCGGTGTTACAAGAGATAGATTGTATACTGATGTAGACTGGGCAGGATATGCTTTTACAATTATAGACACTGGTGGTATAGCCCCTTCAAAAGATGACGAGTGGCAAAAATATATTCTTATGCAGGCGCAGTTAGCGATTGATGTCGCAGATGTTGTGCTAATGGTGGCAGATGGCAGAGATGGAGTAACAGCAAATGACAAAGAGGTAGCCCAAATTCTGCGTAAAAGTAAAAAACCTGTAGTTCTAGCCATCAATAAGATGGAAAATGAAAATTATGACAATGCAGTTGAATTTTACGAATTGGGGCTGGGGGAGCCTCACTGTATGAGTTGTACTCATGGTGAAGGTGTCGCCGATGTGCTAGATGAAATTGTGAAGCATTTTAGAGTAAAAGTAGATGTTACTATAGAAGATGAACGCTTAAAAATTGCTATTGTAGGTCGACCTAACGCAGGCAAAAGTAGTATTACAAATAGGTTGATTGGCGAACAGCGTGTGGTGGTAAGTGATGTAGCAGGTACTACTCGCGATGCTATAGATGTACCTTTTAGATATAATGGCAAAGAATATATTTTGATAGACACTGCTGGTATAAGGCGTAAGAACAAAATCGACTATGAGTCTATCGAGGGTTTTAGTGTAATGCGTAGTTTGGCAGCTATACGTAGAGCTGATATTGTGCTATATGTACTAGATGCTAGTGATGAAATTACCGAGCAAGATGTGAGAGTGTTAGGCTATATACATGAGCAAGGTAAACCAAGCGTAATCTTATATAACAAATGGGATTTAGTAGAGAAAGACTCTAATACAGTCAATAGGTACAAGCAGGCTTTGGCTAGTAATCTTAAATTTATGGATTACTTTGTAGTAGAATATATTTCTGCGAAAGATGGTACTAGATTTGGTAGAATTATGGAGAAAGTAGAGTATGTCTACTCTAATGCAAGCACAAGAATAAGTACTGGGTTACTAAATGAAATCTTGCAAGATGCGATGAGTACCAATGAGCCACCTACACACAACGGCAAACGATTAAAAATAAATTATATTACCCAAGTAGCCACCAATCCACCTAGCTTTGCTATTTTTGTAAACAATCCAGAATTGGTGCATTTTAGTTATTTGAGATATTTGGAAAATTGTTTGCGTCGTGCAAAGAACTTTGAGGGCACACCGATTAAAATTTTTATTCGTAAGAAAAATAAAGATAAGGAGTAATTATGATTTACTGGCTATTGGCATTGTTGTGTGTGGCAAGTTACTTTTTGGGAAATATAAACTTTGGCAAAATAATTTCTCGGTCAAAAAATGTTGATTTATCAAAAAAAGGCTCAGGTAATCTAGGTGCTACCAATATGTATCGTAATCTTGGGCCAAAGCTTGGTTACTTAACATTGCTACTCGATGCGTGCAAAGGTATCATTGCTTCTGTTACTGGTTACTTTGTATTCGGAGGGGCTAGTGGAGTATATCCCGATGCTCTCATAGGATTATATGCTTGTGGTTTGTCTGCTGTGGTAGGTCATATTTTCCCTGTAATATATAAGTTTAAGGGGGGCAAGGGTATTTCTACCACGCTAGGAGTATTCTTGGTTGCTCAGCCAATTGTTACCCTGGTTACCTTTGTATGTTGCTTTATACTCGTTTGGTTTGTAAAGTACGTTTCGCTCGCTTCTTTGATATTGGTAACTGTATCTGTAGTATGGCAAAATATATTTTTACCCGAGCCAAACCTAGTGATAACATTGCTTACCTTTGCTATTTTTGCACTTACTTGGTATGCACACAAGCCAAATATAGAGAGGTTGCTTACTGGAACAGAGAGAGAAACAAATATTCAGGCAAAATTAGCCCGTGATGAGCGTAGAAAGGAAAAAATACGCGAAAAGCAAGACCATAAACAGGAAAAATTTGAACAAAAAAGTGAAAAAAAAGAAATAAAGCAAGAATTGAAACAGGCTAAAAAACAAAATAAGACCGATGAATAAATTTTCTGGGTCTTTTTTTATTAAATCTTTATGCAAAATTTAGGTTGTATATTGATTTTTGGTTAAATAGGTGTTATAGTATATAAAAAACAAAAGAGAGATGATATAATGTTAATGTTTACACAAGAAGATTTGAGTCGTATCAAAATTGATGATGGGTACAAGGTTGTATTTCTAGCGCCACAAATGAATGAACAAGAAAGGAAAAGTTGCGTTGTTTATTACCGTAATATTTACAATTATTTTTATGACACTAGTAAAGAGCAAAAGATTTTTGATGAAAATAAGTTAATTCGTGATGTAAAAATTAAGGGGCAACCATATACAGCATTGCTGGTGCGCGATGTTGATGATGTAGAAGAAATGTTTGCACATGCAACAGAAGTAGGCTTTAGTTTGCGTCGTGTGAACGAAGAAAAAATGAAGATATTTAAGGTTATGCCAGATGGCAGAATTCTGGATACTTCTATGATGCCAATATTCAAATTTAATAAAATGGGACTCAGTGATGAAGAAAATCTTCAGTTTATACTGGATAAATGTAATGAAAGGTTTAAAAATTCGTATAGTTTTTCTATACGACACGATAAGTTTAATAATGTAGAAGTATATTATACTAAGTCTATGCCAAGGAATTTTAGCTTTGATTATAATAGAAATTCTAGAATGTCTTTATTGATACGAACCTTTTATTTTGAGGCAGAGAAGTGGTATACTCCAAGTTTCTTTGTATCTTTCGGTATGGAGTTTTTGAATGAAATGGGACAAGATAGGGGTATATCTCTGCATGATGCGCTCTATATGAATGGTGAATCTCCTAGAACTAGTATCAAAAGTAAAGAATTGAAAATGCCTAGTGAAGCTGTGTTCGAAGAAATTAATTCGAAGTTGCAAGATGGTAGGGGATTGTTCGCTGTAAAGCCTTTTAGGAAAGATTTTGAAAAAGCATATATGGAGCGCATTGTAAAACAAAGTCTATTAAAAGTAAAGAAGTCCTTTGGATATGATAAGTTGAGTGTAGATTTATACGAGTGCAATGGTGATAAATATTTTGCCATTACTTGTAACAAAGATGATATAAAGAAATTAAATGACAGATCTTGCACCTTGCATGCTATGTTGCTAGGTAATAAGCATTATAGGAATGTGGGAGATACTTTCTATTACAGAGATTTAGAAGGAAGTATTTTACCTATAAGTTGCTGTCATATTTGTAAAATTGACTCTAAAGATATAGGTGAGAAAATAATCTCAGGAATAGTAGAAAAATCTGTGGGAAAGAATAGGGGATATGAAATTATCACAGAGCAAGGTAAGGGAGCCACAGACTGCTTTTTAAAAGTAGTGGACGACGAATGCTATTCGGCTCAATCAAATTCGGAATTCGTAAGAATGAAGGAAAAAGTTCAAAAATGCATTCTAGGTACTTTAGGGCCTAGGGTCGAATTGCAAGAAAGTGATGGTAGTCTAAAGTCAAATGTGGTAGTGTCCAAGGACGGTAAAGTCATGTTCAGCCATGCAAAATCAAAAGATGATACTCAAGCAGAAGCAGAATTACCAGAAATCATTGATAGTGCACCGCAATACGTGCAAGAGAGACAATAGAGATTGATTTTTTGCTTGCATAATATATGCATAGTATGTGCATAGTACTAGTTTTTTACGAAATTTAAATAAATCTAACTTTGGGGCTTCTATAGGAATAATTTGTTGGAATTAAAAAACGCAAATATATCTCCGCTAATAGTCATAGAGCCTGTAGTTAGGTTTTTTATTTTTAAATTTTCGCCTAATACTGAATGAAGTGAGCCACTAATCGAAAAATCTATTCGTACAGATGAGCAGTTTATAATTTTTATTTTGCCCTCTATGTAAAATCCTTTTCCACTAGTGAGATAAGCAGAGTATGTCTTTGAGGTAGTGCCGTCTAGGTCAAGCATTTTTGCAATTTCATCAACAAACAAAAATATTGTCTCCTCTAGATTAATTTTGTTTATATTATATTTTCAAATAGTTGCTAATATGATATAGGAAGAGAATGAATTTTAAGGAGTGGACTATTAGGTGCTCAACAAAAATGTGCGTATAGAGGTGGTAGGGGCAAATCTAGTAGGCTTGATGCAGGATATACAATTATCAGGCATAGTAGCAGATTTTAAGCGTACGAGTGATACTGCGTTGGAAATTAAAACAACCAAGGATAACTTGCCTTTATTATTTGCTATACTACAAAAAAAATGCTATACTTACAAAGTATTCGAGGCAAGGGGAATAAATAAATCGTACTTTATCGGTGCAAGTATTGGTGTGGCTATATTTTTTATATTTGTCTTGGTGCTGATGCAGTTTTGCTTTGGGATACGTGTAGTGTCTACTGATGAGTCGGTGTCTAGGCAAGTACAGGAAGTAGTAAATAGCAGTGGTGTGATAGGGCAACCGTGGAGTAAAATAGACTGCGCCAAATTAGAGCAACAGGTATTAGAGCAAATTGAAAGTATAAGTATGGTCAGTATCTTTAAAAAAGGTATGTGTCTAGTCATCAATACCACAATCGGCACTCCTAAGCCAAATGAGAGCGAGGTGATAGATACTAGCTCAGGACTTTATGCAGATAGAGATGGCGTGGTATCTAGAATCTTTGTAGCGAATGGTACTGCTCTAGTAAAGGTGGGGGATACTGTGAGTTTTGGTGATATGCTGGTAGCACCATACAATCTAGATAGCGAGGGAGAAGAAGTACCTGTCGCAGTACAGGCTGATGTATATCTGTATACTTGGGATTCTAGTACGGTAGAATTTTGTGAAAATGGTACAGAATATGCTCGTACGGGTGAATATGTAGTAAGCCAGCAAATTACTTTCTGGGGAAAAGTATTATATAATTCTTCGCCTGTGATACCGTATGAACATTATGAGGTAGAAAGGCATACCAAGAGTCTATCTAGTGTATTGCCTATATGGGTGGAGACGATTTATTATTACCAAACCTCAGCAGTAAATGTTTATCGCAATTTTGAGGCGGAGAAAGAAGCTCTAATATACGAGGCTAAACAAAATGTGCTAAAAAACATAGATGAAAATAGCGTTTTGGAACAGAAACACACTATTAATCACATAGGAGATAAATATTATATCACCTATTATATTAAGACAGAAAATAAGGTAGGTTAAGATGAAATTATTTTTAAAAAACAAAGTAAATACCGAGGTACTTTCACACAAGAAGTTGCAAAAAATCGCTGAAGGTGTATTAAAACTCAAAAAGCAACCTACTCACCATATAAGTCTAAGTTTGTATTTTGTAGATGCGAGAGAAATTCAGTCTATAAACAGTGAATATAGGCACAAAGACAAAGCTACAGATGTCATTACCTTTAGATTGCTAGATACAGCGAGTGGCAAAATTTTGAATAAAGAAAATTTCCCTCTAGATTATGAGCCAAGGCGAGGGCTTTATCTAGGCGAGATATTTATATGTCTAGAAGTGGCAGAAAAACAGGCAATAGAAATGGGGCATAGCGTGCAAAGAGAGGTGGCAGAATTATTTGTACATGGAATGTTGCATATTTTGGGGCATGACCATGAGGAGCCAGCAGAAGCAGAAAATATGAAAAAATTTGAGGAAGCAATGTATCCTCTACTCGATAAATTGGTGGGGTGAGTATGGAGCAAGATATTATTTCAAAATTAGTAAAAAAAGCAAAAGAAGCTGGTGAGCGCGCGTATTGTCCATATTCGGAGACACCAGTCGGGGCTTGCGTCTTGACACAAAATGGTATGGTCTTTTGTGGTTGTAATATCGAAAATATTACCCTAACTGATAGTATTGGTGCTGTACAGGTGGCTGTGGCGAAGGCTATCAGTGAAGGTGGTAATAATATTATGGCTGTAGCAATATATTGCGACAAAAGGCTGGTATTTCCTTCTGGTTCGGAGAGACAATTTTTGAGAGAATTTGGTGCTAGGAGCACAATAATTTGCGCTAGTAGGGAGGAAGTCCAGGAATTTACCATTCAAGAATTGTTGCCTTATGCTATCACAAATGATGAAATATAATATTAAAATTATTTAAATTCATAAATTAACATTTAGGATAAAAATAAAAGAACCTACTATTAGTCACTTACTTTTGAAACTAGCAGAATATTAAAGAGAAACATAGACAAAAAAAATCGTCTATGTTTCTCTTTTTACACCTAACTTTCTTAATTGTAAAAAAAAACGAATACTTCTGTCGTTGTCATAGGTTGTCGTGAGAAACACAACATCTACAAATCTTTTGACATGCACTTTAACCTTGACAACAAAGAATATTCGTTTACACTAGATAATAGAGAGAAGAAAACAAAAAAGCAAAAGAGCGGATTGCGTTACGCCCTGCCAGCAACCGCTCTTTTTGCAACACAATTAGATTATTTGCGTGTGCTTGTCTGCTGGAGCGAAGCGAAGCACTTGTATCAAGACAAGCACACGTTTAACAGCCAAATTATATTAAAGTATCTTTTATGTTTTTTTAAATTTCTCTAACAACATAGTCAATTTATATTCTTTTTTATTTCAATACACACTTTTATTATCGTATAGATTTATTTTTTCACCATACGATAGACAATACATAAAGTTTTATGATACAATA
>CALWKL010000003.1 GCA_944381255.1 uncultured Clostridia bacterium
AAATAATAAATTATTGCAATAACACATTTTGACAATAAAAAATCAAATAATGCGATGAAACATATAATAATACGGGCTAACTTACTTTATGAGTCATTTCACAGGAGCTAGCTTGCAAAATTTTGCCGTTTAAACAAGCATTCTCTTGTACGCAATTATTTATAAAAGTGGCGAATTTTTCTACTTTCTCTGCATCGAAATTATCCTGTGATTTTTTATCCCACCCAAACATTTTGTTTACCATATGTCCAGTCTTAGAATAGTCCCTAAAGGCATACTTTGATGCTCTTTCTGTAAAGAATTCATACCAGTGAGCGAATAGATAAGCATCCATACTCTTTTGCAAAGATAAGTTCTTGACCTGTGGAATTTCTTCTATCTTCAAAGCTTCAATAAAATCGCTTTTTAATTTTACTTCTTCCTCGCTCTGAGGATTGTATCCCAATATTCCTGCCAACCAGACGGTATTTTGTAAATTTGCTGGCAATTGATTTATTTTTAAATTGTCATCATTCAAAATACTTAAGTTTGAGATAATATCTTTTAAGCAAAAATAATCCCACTGGTCATACGCGCCTAAAATATTTTTTAGCACCAAATTTTCTGCGAATTTATTAGGTTGATAAAATCTAGTTTCTCTTTGACAAATTAAAGCATTGCCTGCAAGATTAGATTCGCCCATAGCATCTTCGCTCACGCTTCCCTTTGGTAATCTTTTTTGCGTGTAAGTGATAGCATAGACCTTATCCCCCTCTACTTTTAAAAAAGGTTGATTTTCCCAGCCACAACAAAAAGTAGTTTCTTGCTTAATCATATCACTACTATTATTATAAAAAGCATCTCGCAAAGACTTTATATTATCAAAATCAAATGTAACCTTATACAACTTTGCGTTTGATGCTTCTCCTGCATACACAAAAATCTCACATTTTTTAACCATTTTCCTCTTTCGTACCCCCGACCAATACCTTCTGTACATATTTATAAATACAAATTTATGCGTATAATAATAGAACTTTATGACTAATTTGTCAATATCTTTTTCCAAAAAATTTTCATAAAAATAGCAAAAAATATACAGATTGGCAAACAAAATTTTAGGATATCTATTAGCACCCCTCCAAAATAGGAATAAAATACTACTTTACCCAAAATTTTGTCCTTCGAGACTTCCCTCTCGACACTATGCTCGCTATCTCCTCTAGTAACTAAAATATCATTGTCAATTTCTACTACTCGATGGACTTCAATATTAGCATTGTACTTATATGCGACTATATCACCGCATTTTACTCCACTTGGACTTGCCCACACCACCATTGAGCCATAAGCGATTTGAGGTGCCATACTACTAGATTTTACTATCCCTATTCGAAATCCCATAAAAGCAATACTTACAGCAACTATTAAAAATAATATTGTAATTAAACATAATATTTTATACAAAAACTTTAACATAAAATATTTTATTCAGCAAGTTTTCGCAAAAGACTTTTTCTTTAAATTATGTAAAAATAAAAAATTTTATAAAAATTCAAAAAAGTTGTTAAAATTAGTAGACATATTTAAATTAAATTTGCTATAATGTACTTGTCCTAAGGAATTAGGATACGGGCATAGGATTATCATACCACAACATCTTAATTTTCTCTTTTGTTTAAGATATTGTGCCATTTCCTTGCCTTTTATTTTTGCTAGACTATTTATACCGTCTAACGCACTAAAAAATAGGACAAGCGTAGCTACCTATTTGGGCATAGATAGCGCGCACAGAGAGAATATTGCGGTAGCAATATTTTTTTTGTTTTAACCTAAAATTTATATTTAGTGTTTACAAAAGTTAAAATTTTTGATAAAATAATACAAATTACTTTTAGGAGAACAAATATGCTTGAAAAACATTACGATTTCAAAACTAAAGAGAAATTTTGGCAAGACAAATGGACTCAAGACAAAACTTACAAATTTGACCCAAGCGCGACTAATCGTTATATGATAGATACCCCGCCTCCTACCATTAGTGGTAATATCCATATGGGGCATGTATATAGTTATCTCCAAATCGACGTTATCGCTCGTCATCAAAGAATGCTACACAAATCAGTATTCTTCCCTTTTGGATACGACGACAATGGCTTACCTACCGAGCACTATATTCAACGCTCGCAAAAGATTAAAATGAATGAGATTAGCCGTAGCGATTTTGTAAAAATCTGTGCAGACACTACTGTGGGTATGAAAGATATATATAGAGATATTTTTCGCCACGCAGGAATAAGTGCAGATTTTGAAAATACATACTCAACATACTCACCAAATACTCAAAAAATAAGCCAGCAATCTTTCATCGAATTATATAAATCAGGAGCTATAGAGCGCAAAAATGCACCAGGATTATGGTGCCCAGAATGCCGTACAGCTATTGCCCAATCCGAAGTTGAGACGGAAGAATTAGATAGTTTTATGAATTATATTAGCTTCGGTGTAGAAGGCAGTGATGAGCGCATAAAGATAGCTACCACTCGCCCAGAATTATTGTGTGCGTGTGTATGTGTCTTTGTACATCCAGATGACAAATCACGCATTCATTTAGTTGGCAAGACTGCCATTAGCCCAATATATAACAAAAAAGTACCTATTATAGCTAACCCTGATGTAGCACTTGACAAGGGTACAGGTGCAGTAATGTGCTGTACTTTCGGTGATGAGGCCGACTCAAAATGGCAAAAAGAGTACGACTTGCCTATCCTAGAAGCCATAAGTTACAACGGTAAGATGACAGCACTAGCAGGTGAATTTGAAGGACAAAAAGTAACTGAGGCGCGCAAAAACATTATTGAAAAGCTTCGTGAAACTGGCATTTTGTATGACCAGCAACCTATCACCCACGCAGTATCTACTCACGACCGTTGTGGTACTGCAATCGAAATAATCGCAAAACCTCAATGGTTTATCAAGCTTTTGGACAAAAAAGACAAGATTTATGAAGCGGGCGAAAAAGTAAAATGGTATCCAGAACATATGCAAAAACGCTTTTTGAACTGGGTAGATGGACTGAAATGGGACTGGTGTATTTCTAGACAACGCTACTTTGGAGTGCCTTTCCCTATTTGGTACTGCAAGGACTGTGGAAAAATTATTTTAGCAAACGAAGAAGATTTGCCTATCGACCCTAGCGCTACCTCGCCAAAATGCGCATGCCCAAAATGTGGCAGTCATGAATTTATCGCCGAGACTGATGTTATGGATACTTGGGCTACCAGTAGTCTAACACCGCAGATTGCCTGCGATTTGATTACACACAAAGGGTTAGACGATACATATACCCCTATGGATTTAAGACCAAATGCACACGATAACATTCGAGTATGGGACTTTTACACTATTGCAAAATCTTTGTTGCATTTTGGAAAATTGCCTTGGGAAAATGTAATGATAAGTGGCTGGGGCTTGAGTGCTACTGGTACTAAATTGTCAAAATCAAAATCAAATGGTGGCACACTCTCTCCTGATGAAGCATACCAAAAATATTCTGCAGATGTTACTCGATACTGGGCTAGCAACGCAAGTCTAGGTAAAGATGTATATATAAAAGATGAAGAATTTAACAACGGCTTTAAACTTATGCAAAAATTATGGAATGCTAGCCGATTTGTATTATCTTTTATGGAAGGATATGAAAGAAATCGTCCAAGCAAACTACTCCCTATGGATGCATGGATTTTGAATTGTTACAGCGACACTTACCTTCGCTTTCAAAAAGCATTTGAAAAGTATGAGATGGGCTTGGCTCTGAACGAAGTAGAAAAATTATTTTGGAATTTCTGTGATAACTACATTGAAATCGCAAAGAATAGATTATATAAGCCAGAAATATACGGTGAAGAAGCCAAACAATCTGCCCAATATGCTAGCAGTACTGTGTTGCTAGGATTACTAAAAATGTTATCAATTTATATGCCTCATATTACAGAAGAAATTTATCAAGATTATTTTGCAAAATTTGAAGGCAACGGCTCAATTCACACTAGTGGGTATTTGCTTCCTACAGAAAATTTAGATGAAAAATTGCGTACAAATGGCAATATCGTTTGCGATATTGTAGCAGAAATTCGTGGTTACAAATCACGCAATAATATGAGTCTAAAAGAAGAATTAACTTTGGTAGAAGTTACCTGCGATGACCCTGATTTTATCGAAGAATGTGCTGATGATATTCGTGCTGTAGGAAATGTAAAAGAATTAAAAATTTCGCAAGGCGAATTTAAAGTAAATATAAATAATTAACTCAAAATTTAATTTGCCAAATTTATTAAACGAAAAATACAAAAAAATATTTAAAAATTAAAAAAATAAAATTAAGTCTGGCTAATAAATTTAAAATAAAAAATGATGAAATTCAATTCATCATTTTTTATTTTTGCTAGTTTAATAGATTTTTTGCTTTATTTGTATTTTTTTAATGAATTAGTTTAGTTTTGTTTAACCATATAAAATCAGCATACCCTCTTGAAAAAGCCCTAATTCTATGATATAATCATAAAAATAGCAAGAGAGGTGTAACTATGGCTGATTTACCAAAATCAAGCGTTGGTGTAGTCTTAATAAATGGTCTAGGATTATACAAGAGCAATATGTTTGGCCCACTGGACAAGCTACTTTTTTGCCCTCAAAAGACTAGTTTTTTGATAGCAAACAAACGCTACTTTTATGGAGGCAATGATAAAATCACTCCCCCTACTACCCCATTCCCTAATAATTATCGCCCACCTGAATATGGCAAGCCACTTTTGCTCATAGCTGAGGGCAAAGTTCCTAAAAATATTGCAAAAGCTTACATGGATACATATTCTCTAGATGGCCCTTTCGGTAGAATCGCAAACCTAGGGTATCTGTGCGTACCAAATATAGACTTGATTTGCCAGCATATCACATCTACCAATCCATTACTACAGAAGCGCGCGCTGAAAGTAATAGCACGTGATAAAGTAGTAATTGATTTGATTAATTTGTGCCTAGATGCAGAAGAAGACTTGACAGACCCTAAGATGAAGGAAAAGGTAATAGATAGAGTATTTTTTGCACTAGACTACCTAAAATATATCCCGCTTGAAAAAGAAATTAAACTCGACACAAAGGGGTTAAATAGAGAATATCGCAAAGAAGCATCTAAGGGTGATGAAGGTAAATACGCTGAGATTGGGAAATCT
This sequence comes from uncultured Clostridia bacterium, assembly GCA_944381255.1. GTDB lineage: Bacteria > Bacillota > Clostridia > Christensenellales > UBA1242 > UBA7867. The sequence goes on from CALWKL010000003.1 coordinate 5,211, forward strand.
GTATCAGATGGCTTGATAAAACTCGGTCGCTCATACCAAGATGCAAATGTTGTACACAGTAAACAATAATTAAATGAGGTTTTGTATGGAAAACAACAAAAAAACAACTCAAGATGTGGTGCATATCGCTACTCCACACGACTATTTTGGAGAAAAACTAAGCGACCAGCCGATTTTTGGAATAAAAGATTTCGGTGGGTTGAAATTTAAACCTATCCGCAGTGCATACAATGGCAGAGCAGTATTTTATATGACTGATAAGGTTCGCTATGGAGAAGGAGCACCTAATTTAAAAAGTACAATCTCACGAGACCAATGGGAGTATTTGCGTTACGCACAGCTTGACCAAGCCAATAAATTTGAAGATACTCTCGCTTATAGAGAGAAAATGGGTAAACCTGGCAACAAGGAAGTTAATCTTGGTTTACAATATATGATGCTGGGTATGCTACGATACTCAAACTTCAATTTTATAATAGATTTTAATGAATTAAATAGGATTTCTCTTGCTCCAGAAAAAGAAGCACGCGAAGAATTATTTATCCTAATAGCAGCAGCTACTCAAAACATAAACTGGGCCATAATTCAAAATTCAAATTTAAAAGATAAGGCCCCTACTTTAGGCAGAGACTTATTCTTGGAAACATTTAAATTTAAAAAAGCTCCACAACTACAAATCAAGGATATCGATACCTACCTATACCGATATGATTTTATGCGGGATGAAGTATTGAGTGGTGAAGGGAGTACTCCTTGGGCTCCTACTCCTTATCAAGGACTAGACACAGCAGATATTTATCAAAGTTTTGATAAATTAGCCAGCAGTTGTGGTTATGATTATAATCCTTCTAATAGCCAGTCTCAATGTAGACAGTAAACAATGCAAAGTATTTGATTTCATTAATAAGTTTATCTTACTTTGTCTATAAATATCAATAAAACATAAATTTAAAGATAACATAACGAATAATAGATTACTATAACAAAAAACAAAAAAGCGCTAAATATTTGCGCTTTTTTTATTATCTAAATTTTACATACTCATTTGTCCTGTACGAACTGCTGGAGCACTTTCGCTAGATTTGTCTTGACCCTGCTCATTCTCAATTTGGGACACAGTATTAGCCATACTTTCTATCTGCAATTTATCAGACCAAAGTTGAGGCTCCTCTTGATACTTAGGATTCTCTGCATATTTGGGCTTCTCCGCCTTTTTGTCAGGTTTCTTGCCTCCACCGCCTTTGTCTTGACCACCTTTACCTCTTTTTTTGCCTCCGCCAGATTTTCCACCATCACCTTTCTTCACTGCTTGATTTTGAGGCTTAGGGGTAGATTGTTCTTTACGCACTATAGCGACAATTTCCTCTTTCTTCTCTTCCTTTATAAATGGCGCAACTTTAGGGTGAGTCAAAGTCCTTTTGTTAATTTCTTTAGCTTTTTCTACAAATCTTTTGTCCAATTCTTTTAGTTTTGTGTCCATCTCAGATTTACTTAACTGCGTTTGATTATTCTGCAATAATAAGATTTGATCGAGTAATTGATTAAGGAAATAAAATCTCCTACGACTTATGATAAAATACGCATCTAATTTTGCTCGTTTTTTGCTAAACTCTGCCATAATAACGGTCAACTCTGGGTCCATACCCAGTAGCAAAATACGCTGATTAAAATAGATTTCTTCTAGCTTTTCAGCATATTCCTCGCTGACTTCGCGCATTGCATAAAACATCTCATAGCGCTTGGAAATCCTATCTGCTTGGTACTTCCTACCTTCTTCGCCAGTGTCATCACTATCATACTCTTTGAGATGAAAAACTTCACGCAAATTCTTGTCATAAAATTCATCGAATTTATAATCATAAGTAGCGACTATGGTAGATTGAGTCTCCACCATATATCCAGCTAGCCTATCTATCTTCTCTTCTATTTTTAAAAATGAGTATGCGTTGCCATTTTCTTCAATTATCGGTTTTGTAACACAAAAAGTGTATACACGGTCATTCAAAAAACCGCGAGCATGTATGCCCGCGTCATCTACAAAATCAATCTTTTTGGGCATATCAATTAGTTCTTGCATAATGTCTTCAGACATCACATATTCGCCCTGTTTTGTATAATCGCCCAGCAAATCATTAAAAATAGTATCCTTAAATAACCTGTCTTGCGCTAAATCATCAAGGACAGCATCATAGTCAAATTCTTTTGTCTTTGACTCAGCATCAACCATAGACTCGCTAGATAGATTCTCATCTTTTGTAGCCATATCCACCATATTTTCATCAGCTATTTTCATAATTAGCCCCTTAAAGACTTAATATTATCGCTCTTGCGCCACTGCTTGCTCTTTATCTTTACCCTCTTTTTTAGTAGCAGATTTTGAGACAATTTGTTCTGCAATATTAGGCCACATCTTAGCAAAAGCAAGCCACCACATCTTACTGCGTTTGCGTCTAATTGCCTTACCATGAGCCAATCTATCCGCATTCGGTACATATAAAGCAAAGTCAAAATTATCTTCTGCACTACCATCTTCTAATACAATCTCTGCAAGTTTATCTGTGAATGCACCAAAACTACCATACTGTACGCTAAACTCGGTAACCAAATCAGCATTTTGAGTCTTATATATATGAGCACTGATTTTAGCTATCTGTCTAGGCAGTGGAGTAGTACCCAAAGCCATCATTGTCTTGACACAATTAATCATCTCGTTGACATCACCAGTTTTAATGATTTTATCTAATTCATCTATAGATTTTTGAATAGCATCATTTTTCGCATTTTTACTCATAATACACCTCACAAAATTGTTTTGCATACTAAAAAACGACCTCTACGAGAGTTTATTTAAAATATTACCATATGCCAAGGTAATTATATACCTAAAACATGTAAAAAGTCAATAACTTATACCAAAATGAATTTTGTAAAATTTTTTTAAAATAAACAAACTAAATTTAACAAAATATACTTAAAAATATATATTAAAATAAAAATAAAATACTGCAATTATATAAAGTGCAGTATATATTTAATTTATAAAATAATTTATAATTTAAAATATTAAAAGTTAAAAAATGTAACTTAGTGTATAAATTTAATCACATAGTAGCAGATTTTTGCAGTTAAGTGTCAAAAATATAATATATTTATATTTAAACCTTAAGACCTCATTATCCAATCAATGACTATCTTTTTAATAGCGAAATACTCCTCTTTCTCAAACTGCATATTAGCAATACAATATTTTTTACTAGCAATGTGCGAACAAAACATACATTCATATACATCAAAGCAGTCTTGCACAAATAGACAATTTATCGCTTTGTTACAACTAATGACATTATAACTATTGCTACAATTCTTAGAATCGTCTGTGCGTATACAAAAATTACATGAGCCTGAGCGCTGAGAACTCATTAGAAAATCACAGCCACCGACACCATCGCAATAGACTATGTTCTTAGAGCCTCGACAATCGGTGCAGTTGTACACATTCTCACAACTGTAGATTGAATCACTCTTTGCAACATTTATTGATTCAAATACTCGATTAGTAGTACGCAAATTTACAGCATTCCAAATTTTAATAATATCATCTAGATTGTGTACTTCACGCCTTTTTACCATCCAACCTGTGAGAGCATCACGCTTCTTCATATTATCGAATGTAATATAGCGCCCTGCACTAGTAGAGTCAGTCCACGCCTCTTCATTGGTAGTAGTATCATACACTTTTTGTGGTAGTCTTACATCAAAAGCGAATTTTGCAAGCAAATCGTCTAAACTAAACGTATTAGGGCGACCAAAAACCGCATTAAATATTTTGTTTACTACCTCTAGAGTCATTTTATCTGTCATTTCTCTTTCCTCCTGTCCTTGCTGTTGAATTCATAATTAAAATATCCTTTAGACTAAGCGTAGACTCACCGACAAAATCAAAGCCTTTGCGCTCTTTCTTTAGATTATTCTCATTATTCAAATCAGTATCTTTATACACTTTTTGAATTCTAGGTACGCCCACAAAGTCCATAGTCCTACATTTCATTGCAGGCATCAACAAATCATGTGCAAGAATACGCACTACACATTCACGATTTTGTAAATCGGTGATAAACTTGATTTTTTGCTCTCGAGAATCATCTAACGGTATCTTCATATTGATGTTATCCACCAATTCATTAGCATCACCTTGAGACAATCTAAATATATAGTAATTGACTACATTAGCAAAAATTGACCTTTTGAGAGCATCGCTTATTTGGCTAAAATGCTGTCCAGCCAAAATCACTCCTACATTGTACTTGCGTGCTTCAGACAAAAAACGCATCAAGATAGGATTTTCTACCACTGCTACTTCGTCTATAATAAATATTATATGCTCGCTAAAGGTATAATTTTGAGCCAAAATTAGTAATTGTTGCATTACAAGTCCTGCAATGATTTTGGTTACTTTATCGCCAAGCCTTGTGCGGTCCAGAGAAAATAATGTCAAGAAATTATCGCTTATTTCACCCTGCAAATCGGCATCAATATTCATTTGATTGAAAACAGGCAACATTTCTACTTCATCAATAAGTGAAATTATAGGTGAAATTGCATCTGAGTATGAGGTCGTCTTTATCTCGTTGAACTCTGTCAAGAAAAATTCTTTTACACTGTGTGGGATATTGTCTCCCGCCTCGGCGATAGTGCTATTACGAAATTCCAAATCTAAAATTAACCTTCTAAGATTGGTAAAATTGAATTTTTCTGTTGACAACAACAGCATTAACCCGTGTCTTAATACTCGCTCTAGCTTAGAATTGTACCCATTCGCAATTAAGCCTTTGAATATGTCTAGCAACAATTCTACAGATATGACTTTATCTTCACTGTGATTACCAAAAAGATTTATACTATCCTCAATATGTTTAAAATCAATTACCCTTCCCAATCCACCTATATCTTTCTCTAGTGAGGCATGTGGGTCAATTACCACCACACGATAATTAGAGTTAAACATATCATTTTTGTTGATACTTTTGATAAAAGAGCCTATAAATTTTGATTTTCCACAACCACTTGCACCAAAAATAATAGAATGTCGGTCAAAATTTATACTGTTTTGGTCGAGATAATAGTTACCTTGTAAATACGGGAAAACATTGACTTGCAACAGAGCATTGACGGGGGTAGTCTTGAGTAAATGCAAACTCTTATTTATGTCTAGGTACTTTGGCGCCTTCTTGTACAACAAATTATAATTAGATTCAAAGTTTACCGAAAGTATATCCTTTGGCAAAGCGGATAACAGCCTATAACTGCGTGATGTACCCCTTTTGTTTGCAAAAACATACATTTGTGCAGATGATGAGAAAAATGTTTTCTTAAATTCAAATTGAATGCTAGTTACAATCTTATGCTTTTTAACATTTAGTTCATTGTATATATCTATTATATTTTGGTTAGGTTTTGCAAAAATTTTCCCTCTAAAGAAATTTTTGTCTTGTGGCGCTACCAACTCTACTTCTTTAAAAATAAAACTTGTAATACCATTGATAGAAGGAGGCAAACAACAATTTGTATTAGCAAAATAATGAATAGTATTACCTTCAAACTGTACCAAAATGTACCATTTTGCAAAATAACTATTGTATTCGTACAAACTGTCTATAAGCCTCTGCCAATCATCAGCAGGCACATTTTTGGAAGTTAAATAAATTTCGTAAGTGTACCTCATACATACCTCTTGAAAGTAGTATATCATACTAAATTTTACAAAGTCAATTAAATAATATGTAAAAAACACACTACTTTACAAGTGTGTTTTTACATTTTTTACTTATTGCATTTTCCTAAAAATTATCAATATGATTTATATTTTGAAACTATTTTACTATTAAGTTTACAATTTTATTAGGTACATAAATTTCTTTTATAATAGTGCCAGATACTTTTACCGCCTCTTTGGCACGCGCGATGACTACATCTTTGTCCTCATTTAGAGCTATACGAATAGTTCCCTTCAACTTTCCATTTACTTGCACTGGTATATTTATTTCATTATCCTGCAATTTATCTTTATCATAAGTTGGGAAAGTAGTGCCTGTAATATCAGCACCAAATAATTTTTCATACATTTCTGCAGTAATGAAAGGCGCAAAAGGATACATTGCAATCAAAAACCTGCGGAGCTCTTCATAAGTAATATACCCATCATCACGAACCTTATTGACAAAAATCATCATTTCGGCAATAGCGGTATTGTGAGAAAATGTGTTTATACCGTCTTCTACTTTCTTTACAAGTTTATTAAGTGCCACCTCGTGCTCGGCACTAACGATACCCTCACTATTAGGTTTGAGAATATTCTGCAAATCCCACACATTTGACACAAACTTTACACAGCCCTTGATACCTTGCTCATTCCAAATGCTATTCTGGTCATATTCCCCGCTAAACAGCATATACAATCTAAACACATCAGCCCCATATGGCTCAAGTACCGTCATTGGGTCCACTACGTTGCCTAGCGATTTACTCATTTTGTTGCCATCGGCACCTAGCACGACACCATTGCAAATACGCTTTAAAAACGGATATTCAAAAGGCACTTCTCCTATATCATATAAGAAGTGATGCCAAAAACTTGCATACAGCATATGGCGAGTTACATGCTCGTCTCCCCCAGTATACAAGTCTACTGCGCCCCAATATTTTAACTTGTCTTGTGAGACAAACTCTTTGTCATTTTTAGGGTCCAAAAAGCGCAACCAGTACCAGCTAGACCCAGCCCAGTTTGGCATAGTATCTGTCTCTCTGCGTGCTTGTCCCCCACATTTTGGGCACCTGCAATTCACCCATTCTGTTGCCTTGGCTAATGGACTATCGCCATTGTCATTTGGCTTATAATCTTCGACAAAAGGTAACTTTAGAGGCAATTCATTCTCAGGCACAGGCACATAGCCACACTTTGGGCAAATCACTATTGGAAAAGGTTCTCCCCAGTATCGCTGACGGTTGAAAGGCCAGTCTTGCATCTTATAATTTATCTTTTTCTCGCCTAGATTGTGTTCTTCAAGATACTGAATCATCTTCTTTTGAGCATCAGCCACATTTAAGCCATTTAAAAAATCGCTATTGACTAATGTACCATCTCCGACAAATGCTTCCTCTTTAATATTGCCACCACTGATGACCTCTACAATATCCAAGCCATACTTACGAGCGAACTCATAATCACGAGTATCGTGTGCTGGCACTGCCATCAAAGCACCCGTACCGTATCCCATAATTACATAATCAGCTACATATATAGGTACAAGTTTACCTGTTACTGGGTTTACCGCCTTCACTCCCTCCAAGCATACGCCAGTCTTTTCTTTTGCTACTTTACGGTCTAGCTCAGGCTTATTCTTCGCTGTCTTGATATATTCTTCTACAGTTGAATAATTGGTAATATTGTCCTTTAATTTCTCTATGATAGGATTTTCAGGCGCCACTGCCATAAAAGTTACACCAAAAAGAGTGTCTGGTCTAGTAGTAAAGACACGCAAGTACACCTCTGTACCTGCAATGGCAAAATTTAATTCAGCGCCCTCAGATTTTCCTATCCAGTTTCGTTGCATAGCTTTGACATAATCAGGGAAGTCGCAATGCTCGTGGTCTTGTAGCATTTTTTCAGCATAATCAGTCATTTTAAGATACCAGACATCACGCTCTTTTTGCA
>CALWKL010000004.1 GCA_944381255.1 uncultured Clostridia bacterium
CTGAAGAGGTAACAATTAATTTTGACCAGCAGTCTGGTACTGGTGGGGTGGGTAGTGTTACTGCTAGCCCTGATGAAGCGATGCCTACGCTAACCTCTTTGCCAAGTCGTACAGGATATACTTTTGGTGGATACTATACAGCTCCAAACGGTGGTGGTACGCAGTACTACAACTCTAGTGGTGTAAGCACTCACAACTGTGATTTAAATGAAGGTACAACTCTTTATGCGAAGTGGACAGCAAACACCTATACGGTAGTATATAATAGTAATAAGCCTAGTAATGCTAGTAGTGCGATTTCTGGTACTATGAGCAGTGTAACTCATACTTATGATACTGCTAAAAATTTAACTGCTAACGCATATTCACTCACTGGTTGGACATTCAAGGGTTGGGCAATTAGTAGTGGTGGCTCTGTAGTTTATAATGATAAGGCAAGTGTAAAAAATTTGGCTAACAGTGGAACATACAATTTGTACGCAGTATGGCAACCAAATACTTATACTATTAACTATAATAGCAACAAGCCAAGTAATGCAAGTACATCTATTAGTGGTATGACTGCAAACTCAGTACATACTTACGACATTTCAAAAGCTCTAACTAAGAATGGTTATACTCTACCAGGGTATACTTTCTTGGGCTGGGCTACCAGCGCTAGCGGAGATGTGGTGTTAGACGATAGTGCAACAATTCGCAATTTGACCGAGACAAATGGGGCAGTATTCAATCTATATGCGAAGTGGACTGCGAATACTTACTATATAAAATATAATGCAAATGGTGCTACAAGTGGCACAATGGCAAATTCGGTACATACTTTTGATAGCTCTAAAGCATTAAGTGAGAATAAATACACTTGGGCAAATCATCGTTTCTTAGGTTGGGCTACTAGTAGTACAGCGACCACTCCAGCGTACCAAAATGGACAAGCGATAATTAACTTAACTACCACTGCTGGTAATACGATAAATCTCTATGCTGTATGGGGGCTATTTTGGACAGTGAATATTCAAAATGATGCTAACTTAGGCAATGTTTTGATTGTATCTAATGATATGGTATTAACAGGAACAGAGTTTCAACCAGGGCAAATGGTAGACTTTTATGCTGTCGCAAACGCAAATTCTGCTTTTGTAAAATGGATAGTTACTGGAGCAAATATTACCGAGACTCAGTCTATAACTAATCCTTTGAGACTTACTATTAACTCAAATATTACAATTACTCCAGTTTTTCAAAACAATTTGGTTACCGGAGTAGCAATAACCTCTACTTTGGGAGGTACAGCAAAGATTGTGGGAGATAATTTTGAAAATCTAGCAGATGATGACACTATTACCCTAGTAGCTGATGTGTGCCTAGATGGATATAGATTTAGTCATTGGGAAAACCTAGCAGGCGATAATTTGGGTAGTGACAACAGTATTAGATTATCTAAATCTCAAATTATAAATAATGTAATTACCGCAGTTTTCGTAGAAGAAAATAATATCACAAATGAAAGTGTAAATATTGATAAAAATAATTAAAATTAAATTTTATATTACTTTCAATAAATAATAAAAAATATAAAAAATGGTATAAAATAACAAAAAAACGCAATAAAAATGCGTTTTTTATTATGTACTTTAATTGTTTCTGTTATAAAATTTAGATTTGCTATTTTTTTACTAAACTTAATTGTTACCATTTAAAATCAACAACTTCGGGCATATCTACGCCAAATTTTGTAATGTAGTCTGTGTGTTCTTTTAGTTTCTGTTGCATAATTTTATTAATTTCATTTTTTGTAGCACGAGGTACACTGACATATTTTAGAACTTTTTGCAATATATGAAATCTATCTGTCTGGTTGCGGACACGCATATCAAAAGGTGTAGTGATTGTGCCTTGTTCGCAATATCCACAGACATGAAGGTTGTCATTATGCCTTTTGTATGTCAGTTGATGAATAAGTCGAGGGTAACCGTGGAAATTAAAGATAATAGGTGCTTTTTTGGTAAAAATGGCATCGTATTGTTCATCACTTATGCCATGAGGGTGTTGCTCTGGGCTGACTAATTTCATAAGGTCGATGATATTTACAAATCTTACATTTAATTGTGGTAGGTATTCTTTGATTAGTTTTACAGTCGCCATCATTTCCAAAGTCGCAGTATCGCCACAGCATGCCAATACTACATCTGGGTTTTGATAATCATTAATACAAGCAAAATCCCATATGCCTAGACCTGCCTCAACATGTTGTTTTGCTCTTGTCCCACTCAGCCATTGCATACTAGGATGCTTACTAGCAACGATTACATTTATCTTGTTAGTAGATTTTGTTATCGCATCGAATGTGTAGAGTAGGGTGTTGGTATCTGGTGGCAGGTACATACGCACGAATTCTGCCGTCTTGCTACTCAAGTGGTCCAAAAATCCAGGGTCCTGATGCGTAAATCCATTGTGGTCCTGTTGCCAAACATTGCTTGTGAGTAATAAGTTTAACGAACTTATTGGTACACGCCAAGGGATTTCGCTACATACTTTTAACCATTTTGCATGTTGTGATACCATACTATCAACAATGCGAATGAATGCTTCATAACTATCAAACATTCCGTGTCTTCCTGTCAAAAGGTAACCTTCTAGCATTCCTTCGCAGACATGTTCAGATAGATAACTATCCATCACTCGACCGTCTGGAGATAGATACTCATCATTTGCTATAATTTTTGCATCAAAATTACGGTCTGTAGCCTCGAACACATGGTACAATCTATTGCTCATGGCTTCATCTGGACTAAATATTCTATAATTTTGTTGCTTCTCATTAAGCTTAAAAATATCTCTAATATATCTACTTAATTCAAGCATATCTTGTGCCTGTACACTACCAGGCTTGTGAACTTTGATAGTGTAATCATCTACATTAGGTAAGTTTAGTGCTTTTAATAATTTGCCACCATTGGCATGAGGATTAGCGCTCATTCTATGATTGCCTTTTGGTGCAATGGCTTGAATCTCTGGATAAAGTCGAGAATTTTCATCAAATAATTCTTCGGGGTGGTAACTTTTTAACCATTTTTCTACTAGTTGCACATCATCAGCTGAATTAATAGTAATAGGTACTTGATGCGCTCTGAATGTGCCTTCGACTTGTTTGCCATTTACTTGTTTTGGACCAGTCCAGCCCTTTGGAGTGATAAGTATTATCATTGGATTGGGTTTTTTGGACTTGCTTTTTTTGTTATGCAAAATGCTCTTTATACAAGTATCCATTGCTCGAGCCATAGCCTTGTGCATTTGCATAGGTTCGCTACCATCGACTATTATTGGTGCGTATCCGTAACCTTTGAATAGTGATAAAAGGTCTGCTCTAGGAATACGTGATAATATTGTGGGATTGCTGATTTTGTAACCATTGAGGTGGAGTATAGGCAGGACGTTACCATCTTTTTGAGGGTTTAAAAATTTATTTATATGCCAAGATGTCGCCAAAGGTCCAGTTTCGGCTTCGCCATCGCCAATGACGGCAGTAACTATAAGGTCAGGATTGTCTAGTACAGCACCATATGCATGAGCTAGGCTATAGCCCAATTCGCCCCCTTCGTGTATAGAACCTGGTACTTCGGGAGATACATGGCTAGATACTCCTCCAGGGAAACTAAATTGTCGACATAGAAGAGTCAAACCTTCATTATCTAAGGAAACATTTGGGTAAACCTCAGAATAGACTCCTTCTAGATAGGAGTTGGCAATAAAGAAGTTTCCTCCATGTCCAGGTCCAGAAATAAACATCATATTTAAGTTGTATTTATTAATCACACGATTGCAGTGTGCCCATACAAAGTTTTGTCCTGGTACGGTGCCCCAATGGCCTACAATTTTGTGCTTTAGGTGGGCGCGCTTTAGGGGAGTGCGAAGTAAAGGGTTATCTAATAAATACAGTTGAGCAGCACTAAGATAATTAGATGCTCTCCAGTATTTATTTAAATTTACTAAATATTCATTTGTCGAAAATTTATCATTCATATATTAACCTCAAGTAGTTTTAATTAGTATAACATATTTTGATAAAAAAATATATTAATTTAAGAAAATTTATTTTGCTTTTTGTATTTAACGATAATTATTTTTTTTATATTTGTAAAGTTTATACCTATGAATTGCAGTATAATTTGTAGCATTTATAGATTATCGAATTATTCGATATTTTTTATTAATTTTTTTAGGTTTTTGCATTAATAAAAGTCGAATATTTATATTGACAATTTATATTTAGATGATATAATGATATTAAGTTTACTTAACTTAATATTTTTATGTTTAAAAAGGTGATACAAATGCTCGGCGGAGAAGATAAAAGAAAGGCAAAAAAAGAAAAGATGGATAACTTGCTAAAAGAATATACTGAAAAATACCGTGATATGAATGCTCAAGAGTTTTATGAAGCCATTAGGCTACGCTTAGATTACTTGGATTTCAAGAGCAGCATGATTGATACAACGGCTAATTCATATTTAGCAAAATCATCAATATTATTGGGAACTTCTATCGGTTTGTCAGTTATGCATATTGCAAATAACATACTATCTGACAATGGCTTAAACAATACCATTGCTTATGCAGCGCTAAATGCGTGCATAATAGGTGGCATGTGTTATTATAGTAGAAAACTAAGAAATTTATCTAAGGAAAATGATAGTATTTATATGGAAAAAACTGTTATTGACAAAACGTATGATAAAAAACTTATCAATGATATGGATAAGTACGAAGTGCTCGATGAGGTTTCATTGGAAAAAATTTAGATTTTGATTTAAATTTTGAAATTTATTACAATTAGAGATAATAATATTTATTAGAGTTATTTTAAAATTACAATAAATTAATATAAAATATATAAAAGTATTGGCTTTTGAAATGGAAAAGGTAGTA
>CALWKL010000005.1 GCA_944381255.1 uncultured Clostridia bacterium
GGTGTCGACCCCTCCTGTGTCGTAGCTAACGCGATAAGTATCCCGCCTGAGTAGTACGTTCGCAAGAATGAAACTTAAAGGAATTGACGGGGACCCGCACAAGCAGAGGAGCATGCGGTTTAATTCGTCGATACGCGAAAAACCTTACCAAGGCTTGACATTGGATGAATAGCATAGAAATATGTGAAGTGATAGCAATATTACATCTAAACAGATGGTGCATGGTTGTCGTCAGCTCGTGTTGTGAAATGTTGGGTTAAGTCCCGCAACGAGCGCAACCCTTATCTTTAGTTGCCAGCATTTAGTTGGGCACTCTAGAGAGATTGCCGTAGATAATACGGATGAAAGTGGGGATGAGGTCAAATCAGCATGCCTCTTACGCCTTGGGCTACACGCGTGCTACAATGGCCACTACAAAGGGATGCTAACCCGCGAGGGGGCGCGAACCTCAAAAAAGTGGTCTCAGTTCAGATTACAGGCTGCAACCCGCCTGTATGAAGTAGGATTTGCTAGTAATCGCGAATCATAATGTCGCGGTGAATACGTACTCGGGTCTTGTACACACCGCCCGTCACGCCATGGGAGTTGGGAGTGCCCAAAGTCGCTGAGCTAACCCGCAAGGGAGGCAGGTGCCTAAGGCAATACCAATGACTGGGGTGAAGTCGTAACAAGGTAGCCGTACCGGAAGGTGCGGCTGGATCACCTCCTTTTAAGGAACGGTTTAGAGCCGTAACCAAGTCGACTTCGTACCCGTATGGGTACGATGGTGAATAGCAGTTTTACTGCTCGTGCAAAGTGATGCTTTGCAGACAAGATTAAAAAACTTAAGTAGACTATTCAGTTTTCATATAATTTGAGATGAGATTAATCGTAAGGTTAATCTCATTTTTTTTGTTTAAAAACAATATTACTTATTTAAGTTTTGGTATGTTGTATATACTAAATCATAATAAATGTCCTTTCTGATAGAAATTAATATATTTTAATTGCTAAATTTTTGCAAAAATTGTAAAATTGAATAAAAAGGGCAAAGTAGACATACAAGCACAAAATTAGCCAATATAAAAATAGGTGGGGTGGTTTATATGAATCTAAAAAAGAAAACGCGGTTGTTCTTTGTATTGTTTAGTTTTTTTATAGCAATAGTATTAGCATTAACTACTGCCGTTATATTACTTTTTTATACAAAAGTGGAAGCATATAATACTAGTATAGGTAATGAATCTTCTTTGCCAGGATATGTAGGTAATTTACTAAGTAGTAATAATTCTATTAACCAGACCACTTATAATAAATTGATGGCAAAGTTAGGTTCTCTAGAAACGGCAAAAGCGAAAGATTTGAACAACAGTGTACCTATAATTTTCCAAATGGGTACATATTCGAATAAACCTATATATTGGCAGGTCGTTTACAAACATAACAATTTTATTACAGTTTGGATGACTCAGCCATATACTGTAGGAAGCTTCAATTATTCTGATAGCGCGTTGGGATATTCTGAAAATGCAAATTACTCAAAATCTAATATTCGAACAAAAACATTACAAATATATGATTCCTTGGTGTCAAGTTATCCTATTATAAATGATATAGTGGCTACTCCTGAGGTCGCGGCTAGTGATTGGCAAACTACACAAATTAATACTAACTATGAAGCACCCGATTCTGATACTTGGTCAATTATGAATAGTTTAGGTGTACAAACTGCAGATGGCAACCCATATGGCTGGAGTTGGGAAAGTTGTATGCAGGATAAATTTTGGATTCCTTCTTATTATGAAGTGCATTACAGCGAGGAAACAAAAGTTGATTGGTCATATCCAGGAGATTCTAATGAGCGACTGGGCTTTTGGGGACTATCGCAGACGGAAAAAGGTTTTTATACTCGTTCGCTAGATGGTATTTCTACAGATGCTTGTTGGCTTCGTTCAGGGTATTCATTACTAGATTTCCAAGGTATGCGAGTACATTCGAACGGTCGTTCTAGTAATTTGATTGTTTCTAACCAATATGGTATTAGGCCAGCTGCACACATTTCATTAGCGAGCTTTTTATCGTATACTGCAGATGCTCAATTGGGAAACTCTTTTGGTAGTGTAAATATATCGCCTGATGTTTCTTCTTATAAATATAATACTACAGTTACTCTCATAGCTACTCCTGATGTTAATTATGAGGTAGATTATTGGACAAAATCTATTGATGGTGGTGCTGAAGTTACTATTCAGCAAGGTGGTACTACATTATTAGATAAAGTAACTGCAAATGTTGTGTATAGAGTCTATTTTAAAATAAAACAATTTCAAGTTAGTGTAGAAAGTAATAATTCAGAATATGGTTCAGTAAGCATAATGCCAAATGGTACTATATTTGACAGCGGTAGTACTATCTCTATTTATGCTACCCCAGCGCCACATTACCAAGTATCGCATTGGACAAAGATTATAAATAACATAGAATATGATTGGGCTCCTGAGGGAAGTGGTTATCCAAATATTGTTACTGATATAGTGTCTGATAATACAGTTTACAAAGTTTATTTTAAATTGCAACAGCATAGAGTCAGTGCTGTTAGTAGCAATACACTTTTTGGCACTGTTGCTATAACTCCGCAAGCGACATATGTTGATTATGGTACCAAGATTACTCTTACTGCTACCCCAGCTCCACATTATGCAGTAGCTTATTGGACAAAGACTATAGATGGTATAGAATCAGTTTGGAGTCCTCAAGGTGGCGAATATCCTAATGTTGTTAATGATATCGTTCAACAAGACACAATATATAAAGTTTATTTTGAGAAAGTAGAATATACAGTAACTTATTCTGTAAATAATCAAAGTTATGGTAGCATAAGTGTTTTACCTAATACAAATATTTTTACATATAGTGAAAAGATTACTTTGACAGCATCGCCGACTGCTAATTATGAGGTAGATTATTGGACTAAGAGCGTGGAAGGCGAAGAAGAATTAGTTGTTCAGTCTAAAGGTGATGTTCTTGAGGATAATATTACAGGCGATACAGCCTATAAAGTATATTTTAAAATAAAACAATATATTTTCAATATATTTAGTAATGATTCAAAGTGTGGTACAATTAGAAATGAGTTAACTAACACAACGGGTGGAGATGTCGGAATATTTGATGCTGGTACTACTTTTAGTTATAGAGCAATACCTAACGAAAACTATATTTTTTTGCATTGGAAAGGAATTGATGGTACTATTTTAAACTCAAATTCTCTTTTAGAGGTGGTTTTACAAGATGACAGCGTATATGTCGCCGTTTTCGTGTATGCTGGATTTTCGGTAAATTCATCTAATGGAGGTGGGGTCAGTGTGAATGGCTATATAGATGGTGAAATGCAACCTAATGATGAAGTTACTATTGTGGCGAATGGACAACAAGGTTATGCTATATCTGGCTGGATATGTTCCGATGGCACAGATTTGAGCGAATATGCTATTGACAGAACTTCTGGGAAAGTTAATGCTAGTATAAATTTGCCATATAGTTTGGTATTAGGCAAAGTTGTGATTGCTCAATTTAAACCTGTAAAGAATGAAAATGTATCCGATGATTTACATAATGCAGATTAATGTATATTTCATTACAAAAAATAACAATTAGAGAGGGAAATATTGAGTAAAAATAAGAGAAACTTGGTTTTAAATATTTTTGTACCGATTTTTACTGGTATTTTAATTTTGGGTTGTATTTTGATGTTTGTCTTTTTGCCTAAGGAAAATTCGAAAGCGAGTACAGACCCTAATAAATTATTCGAAACTAATTTGCTTTCCTCTGGGACTACCATAAATAAAGATAATGCAGATGTTCTGTGTGCATTATTTAATAATGCTGGTGATACTCTTGATTGGCAACAATTATGCACATTGAATGGGGGAAAGCCGATAATATTCCCTATGGGTACAATTCCAGGTACTAATAAAACAATTTATTGGGAAGTTGTCTATAAAAGTGGTGATTTCATTACCGTTTGGATGACTGATAATTATACTGTTGAGTATTTTAATAATAATGGGAAAACTTATGAAGATGGAATTTGGGGCGGTAACTTAGGTACAAATTTTGGTAATGTGGCAAATTATTCTCAGTCAACTTTAAGAGAAACGGTGAATCAAATTTATTATGACTTGATTGAAATGACTGCATATCCTTTACTCGATTATTTGATTGTTTCTCCTCAAGATGCTATGATGGTATATCAGCAAGGTTCTGCTCAGTATAATGTTTCAACAAAATTTAGATATGCAAATACAGGTACTACTTATTATTCTCATCACAATGGAATGCTTAATCAAACTAATATAGATGAGCAGTATTACAATTGGATTTGGGACAATTCAGTTTATGATGATAAGTTGTGGATACCTTCCTATTTTGAAGTATGGAATTCTGGTGGCGGAACAGTATCAAGTGAGGCAGGAAGACAATATTTTGATGGTGGTTATTGGAATTTCTCAGAGTACGAGAATATTGGTTTTGATACTTTAACTCTTGATGGCCCAAATAATATAAGCAAATCTTGGTTGCGCTCAGGTGAGTCATCTGCTAGCCAAAATGCTATAGTAACTATGGATATAGGTGGAGTAAATAATGCGAATGCTAGTACTTATTGTGGTGTACGCCCGGCAGTACACTTGTCGCTAGAAAATATCTATTTATCAACTCAAGAGTATGCTATATCCGCTATTTGTAATGGAAACGGCTCTGTAAGCATTGACCCAAATATTTCAAAAGCAAATGGTGGTACCAGTATTACTTTGTCCGCCGTGGCTGAGAATGGATATGTCGTAGATTATTGGGCAAAGGTAGTCGATGGAGTAGAAAGTATATGGACTCCACATGAAGATGATAATTTAAACACGGTAGTAGATATTGTTACGGCAAATACAATTTATAAAGTTTATTTTGTGAAACAATACGTATTGACTATAATGAGTGGGAATGCCAATTATGGAGTGGTAGTAAATGTTCTGGATAGTAATATCGGCGGTGTAATGGGAAAGTTTGATGCTGGAACAGTGTTCAAATATAGAGCTGTGCCTAATAGTGGTATTGTTTTTAAACATTGGCAAGATGCAAATGGTACAGTAGTTAGTACTCAAGAAGTTTTGAATGTTGAATTGCAAGCGGATAGTGTTTATATAGCAATTTTTGAAGTAAGCGGTACTTCGGCAAATGCTGTCGGTGGTGGTTCGGTTTATATTGAAATAAATGAGTCAGATGGTGTGGTTACTTTGATTGCTACACCGTATAGTGGGTATTATTTAGTAGGTTGGTCGTGTTCTGATGGGACCGATATTAGTCGATATACAGTAGATTCTGCTGATAACAAGGTGCTTACTATGGTAAAAATACCGCAATCGCTAGTTGAAAATAAAATAATTATCGCAACTTTCGAACAACAAAATAATGTTTAGTTTCTACATAAAATATAAATTTTTTAAATTGATTGATAAAAAGTTCCATTTATATGGGCTTTTTTATTTTTTTATCCTTTTACTATTGCTTTTCTTGAGTTAATTAGGTAAAAAATAGGTTAAAATTTAGGTAAGAAATAGGGTGGTTTTGATATATAAAAAATTATAAAATATTTTGAAGAAAAGTGTTGACAAACATTCTCTTTTGTATTATAATCAGTTTACTGTTAGTCTGGGTTGAAGCTCGAAGTTACCTCAAATTAAGCAACTTTTTGAGGAAAATTTGGGTGGACAAGTGACACAAAAGTGTTGCGGCCAAGCGATAAAATTTTGTTTTTATTTTTTTGACTTTCAGCACGACACACACGGATGCGTATTCTCGTGCGCGTGGGTACATTAAATTACTTTACAAGATAGGCTAGAATTTTTTTGCCTATTTTGTTATTTAAAGACCCATACGGCATGAGGGAAACATCGTGGTGCAGAAGGGTGGTTTTTACTGCCTAGAGGTAGCTTGGTATAGTTTATTCTTTTGGAGGTTGTACAATGAGTACACAAAAAATTAGAATTAAGTTGAAGTCTTTTGACCACCGCTTAATTGATGAGGCTGCCGCTCGCATAGTCGATGCAGCTACAAGGTCTGGTTGCAAAGTTTCTGGACCTATTCCATTGCCAACTGGCAAGGAAATAATCACTGTCTTGAGATCTACTTTCATTCACAAAGACAGTCGTGAGCAATTTGAATTGCGCACACACAAACGCTTGATTGATATCTTCAGCGCAAACAGCAAGACTGTAGACATTTTGTCAAAGCTAGACTTGCCAGCAGGTGTAGATATCAATATTAAACTTTAGGTAAACAACGATAAAAGGAGAATTAGTTTATGAACAAAGCAATTTTAGGTAAGAAACTTGGTATGACACAAGTTTTCGCTACCAATGGCCTAGTGATCCCTGTAACCGTTGTTGAGGCTGAGCCAAATGTTATCGTTCAGATAAAGAACGAGGACAAAGATGGTTACAATGCGATTGTTGTTGCCTATGGTAGTATCAAGAAAGATTTGGTAAACAAGCCTCGTGAAGGTACTTTCGCTAAGGCTGGTGTAGAGCCAAAACGCATTTTACGCGAATTCCGCGTAGACAATGTAGATACCTATGCTGTAGGGCAAGAGATCAAGTGTGATGTCTTTGCTGAGGGTGAGAAAGTTGATGTAATCGGTAATAGTCGTGGACGTGGATTTACTGGTATCATTTATCGCTGGAATATGAAACATCAAGACAACACCCACGGTGGTAATAAGATTCACCGTCACCAGTCATTGGGTAGTGGCCCAGGTATTGCAAAGGTATTTAAGGGAAAGAGAATGGCTGGCCGTTATGGTGGCACTCGTACAACTGTACAAAACCTTGAGGTCGTAAGGGTCGACAGTAGCAGAAATTTAATTTTGGTTAAGGGCGCAATCCCAGGACCACGTAATGGCGTGGTAATGGTTAGAGACGCTGTCAAAGCCTAAGAGGAGAGAAGACAATGCCTACAACAAAAGTTTACAATTTACAAGCAGTTGAAGTTGGTAATGTAAAGCTAGATGACGCTGTGTTCGCTAGAGAATACAACGAGCCTCTTATCCACCAAGCTGTGGTAGCTTACCTAAACAATCAACGTCAAGGCACCAAGGCAAATCTTAGCCGTAGTGAAGTACGCGGTAGAGCCAAAAAGCCTTGGAGACAAAAGGGTACTGGTCATGCTCGTCAGGGTAGTAGACGCGGACCTCAATGGACAAAAGGTGGTCTTGCTTTTGCACTCAAGCCTAGAGACTTTAGTCAGAAGCTTAACAAGTCAGCAAAGCGTGCCGCTTTTTGTAGCGCCATTAGTCAAAAGTTGGCTGACAAAGACGTGTTTGTCGTAGAAAACTTTGACCTAAAGGACCACAAGACCAAAACTATGCAAGCTGTATTAGATGCATTCAAGTGCGAAAAGTCAGTGCTAGTTGTATTGGATCAACCAAATGAAAACGTTATGAGAGCTAGTGGCAACCTAAGCAAAGTTCTTGTAGAGAATTTTAGTTTGATTAATGTTTACCAAATTGTTTGTGCTGATAAGATTCTTATCACAAAGCAGGCTGTAAAATCTATAGAGGAGGCTTATACTGAATAATGGAAGCAACAAAGATTATAATTAAACCGCTTATGTCAGAAAAAAGTTATGCCGATATAGCCAACAAAAAGTACTGGTTTGTGGTAGACAAAGCGGCTACAAAGACTCAAATTAAAGATGCTGTAGAAAGTATGTTTGGAGTTAGCGTTGACTCTGTAAGTACTAGCATCACTTCACAAAAACCTAAAAAAAGACAAGGAAGAACCGTTGGACACACTACTGCTCGTAAGAAAGCTGTAGTTACCCTAAAGAAGGACAGTAAGCCAATCGCATTCTTCGAAAGCTTGTCTTAATGCACGGGAGGTATAAATTATGGCAGTTAAAAGATATAGACCTATTACACCTACTTTGCGTGGTACAGTTCGTCCAACCTTTGAGGAGATTACTACAAAAACTCCAGAGAAGAGCCTTTTGGAACCTATGAAAAAACACGCTGGTCGTAATATGTATGGTCGCATTACCGTGCGTCATCAAGGCGGCGGTACAAAACGCAAATACCGCGTAATTGATTTTAAAAGAAATAAAGATGGCATTCCTGCCACCGTTAAAACAATCGAGTATGATCCAAACCGCAGCGCTTATATCGCTTTGCTACAATACGCTGATGGTGAAAAACGCTACATACTCGCTCCGCTAGGACTCTCAGTAGGTCAAGTATTAATGAGCGGTGCAAATAGCGAAATTAAAGTGGGTAACGCAATGGCTATGGCTGATATGCCAGTAGGTACTGTAATCCACAACATTGAGATGCAACCAGGCAAGGGTGGCCAAATGGCTCGTAGTGCTGGTGATGCAGCTCGTCTAGTAGCAAAAGAGGGCACTCGTGCTACTATTAAACTCCCAAGCGGAGAGATGCGTATGGTTTCTAGTAAATGTCGAGCTACCATTGGTCAAGTAGGTAATGTAGATCACGAACTTGTAAAATGGGGTAAAGCTGGTAACACTCGTTACCGTGGTATTCGCCCAACTGTTCGTGGTAGTGTTATGAACCCAGTTGATCACCCTCATGGTGGTGGTGAGTCAAAGGCTCCTATCGGTTTGCCTGGCCCACGTACTCCTTGGGGTAAACCAGCTCTTGGTAAGAAGACTCGTAAGAAGACTAAACCAAGTAGCAATATGATTTTAAAAAGAGTTAATTAGGAGTAAGCATTATGAG
>CALWKL010000006.1 GCA_944381255.1 uncultured Clostridia bacterium
GTAAAGAAGCAAATTGGCTATGCTACAGTAGTAATCTGTATCTTGTCCTTGCTGTTTAGTATAGCATATATCAATATCACTGCAGCAGACAGAGTAATAACTATTACTATGTTAATGCAAGCTTTGCTCACTCCATTGTTCTGTGGCTTGTTTGGTTGTATTTTCTGTATGATATTGCACCTAAGATATACTGCTGTAAATAATTCTTTATATGATATTTTTACAAACTTTATTCGTAATATTGACAAATCAACCAACGCTATGCCTGATTATGTAGACTACGAATTGTTGTTTACGCCAAAGGAAATTAATGCCGGTATTCCTGTATTACGTGAGTATCTTGAAAAACGTGCCCTTGAAGAGCAAAGATTATTGGAAAAGGCAAAACAAGAAGAGGCAAATCACAGCCCATACAATTTTGCAGATTTGGGAGTAAATGGCTCGCAACTTATAGAGCGTGCTGTTACCGAAAGTGAAAAATTTATGATGTCCAAAATGCAAATTCAACAGGAAATTACCGACTTAGAGAAGCAATTGCAAAAATCTGAGGCAAACAAAGAGGATATCGAGCGCGAGGCAAATAGGAAATTACAAGCAATCAAGGAAAACTTGGAGCGTCTCGACAAGGCTATGGCTGAGACTACAAACCGTGTAGAGATTAACTACAACCGTCGTCAAGCCACCGAAGAAATGAACAAGAAAGCAAAACTTGAGAAAGACTTGGAGACTATGCTCAACAAAGAGCAAGTTGCAATCGATGCTCTTAAGGTAGAGATTCAAAAGCGAAAAGAAGTCATTGAGGAAAATAAAGAGGCTGTGGAGACTGCTCTTAAATCTGAATATGATACCTTCGCTACAAAAGTTTATCAAGAACTTAGTGATAAGGTTACTCGTGATAATTCCGAGCAGATGCGCGACCTAGAGATGGTAATTGCAAGGTTGAAGGCAAAGGTACAAGAGTACAACAAAGATTTGGAAAAACGCGACAACTTGGTAGAAGCTCGTAGTATAGAAGTAGAGAACTTGCGTCGTGAACTCAATAAAGCAAAAAACCTACTAAAGAATAATTCTAAGAACCGTGGCAAAGGTGGTAAGTCAGCAGAGGATATAGACAATCTTATAAAAGAGCCGACTCATTATGAGCCAAAAAATGAGGAAAAAGTAGAGACTCAGCCAGAGGCTTCTACAGACCACTTTGAGCCAGTGCCACCAGCACCTGCTGATGAATTTGTCGCTGAAGCTCCAGCACCTCAAGACCAATTTGAAGAAGTCCCTGCGGACAACTTTGTGCCAGAGCAACCAGCAGAGCAATTCGTCGAGGAGCCAGTGCAAGAGCAATTTGCACCTGTAAATGAGCAACCTATGCAGTATGCTGAGGCTCCACAAGATGAGTTTGTGGCACCAGTAGAGCAATTTGAACCACAGCAAGACTTTGTAGCTCAAAATGCCGAGATGCCTCAAGACAATTTTGTGCCTGTAGACAATGGCGAGTTTGCTCCTACTCAAATGCCTCAAGACAATTTTGCTCCAGTCGAGCAAACTCCAGTCGAGCAGACCCAAAATACTCCAGTAGAGGTCGTAGAGCCTGCTCCTGTTGTGGAGGAAAAAGATAAGACTGAGGAAAATAAAGAAAAGAAAGGCAATAGTCTAGGGCAAGTAAAGAAATCTGGGGTAAAGATTGCTAGACCAGGCAAGAAAGTAGAGGAAAGTAAGTCTAAAGAAGCAGAACTTGATGCCGACCAGATGAAAAAACGAGTAGATGAGTTACATGAAGAATTACAAAAAAGCAAGCAAGAAATCAAAGAAATAAAAGAAGAACAACGCAACGCAGAGCAAGAAAAAATCACAGCTGAGGCAGAAAAAGTCGCTGCTGAAAAAGAGAAAAAGGCTGCAGAAAAAGATGAATTAGAGGCTCTGCAAGAGCAAATCAATGTAGAAAACGAGCGTTTGAAGAAACAGCAAGAGGAGTTGCGTGCCCAAATTGATGAGACCTTAAAGACTATGGAAAAGGCAACCAATGCAACAAAGGCTGAGCGTACTCGCAATATCAAGAAAATCAAAGACTTAATAGCACAATTAAAGCAAGAAGCCGCAGATGCAAAGCAACGTGGGGCTAGCAAAGCTGAGATTAGTAAAATCAATAAGTCAGCGGCAGAATTATTAAAGGTAATTGCAGACTATCAAGCAAATAAGCCTATTAAGAATATAGATTATACTAAATAATAAAAAGAAAAGTCCAACTTGTTGGGCTTTTTTATATTTTGAATATGCTTAAATTAAGTAATATAGTTTTCAATAATTTTTACAAATTAAATTCAAACGATTGAAAATCATTAAAAAAAAGTATATAATAGTTCTAATTAGTGCTTGTGAGGTTGATTATGAGTATTGTCGTTATTATCATCATTGTTCTTGCCGCAATTTTTTTGTGCGTACTATGTGGCTTGATTTGGTGGATTATATCAACCTATAATTTATTACAGAACAAGAAAGGTAATGCTGAGGAAGCTTTTGCTAACCTTGACTTGCAATTTAAGAAGCGTTATGAGGATATCACTACCGTACTAGAAATTTTAAAAGGCAAATGTGATGATACTATTTGCCAGGTTTTGCGCTCTGCTAGAGATGATGCTATGGCTAGTGCGGATAAGACACAGCAATTACAAAACGAAGCACTGATTGAGGAATGCTTGATTAAGTTACAGCCAATACTGGATAATGATTGTTCGGTTATGGGGGAAAATGTAAAAGAAGCGTGTGATATCTTGCGACAAGACCAAGATTTGATAAATTACAATAGACAATTTTACAACGCTATAGCAAGTGATTATAATTTGTATCTTGCATCTTTCCCGGGTACAATGTTAGCAAAAATATGTCATTTATCTACTATGCCATTATATATAATTGAAGAAATAGCAGATAGCGAGGAAGAAAAGGAAGATTTACATAGCGAAATAAAAGCAGAAGTAGAGAAGTAATTTTCTCCACGGGAAAGGCGACTACTTTATAAATTAATTTTGTATTAATAAAATAATAGACAGTATTTTTTACTGTTTATTTTTTTATTTATCATAATTTTGGTTGTAAAAAAATACTATATCAATATGATAAAAGTATTGAGTGAGGTTGAGCGTGATTCTATCCTCTATACCTGTCGAGAGGGGGACACGATAGATAGCATCGCTAGGCGATTTGGCACCAGCCTAAATAGTATCAAGGATAGTAACCCTCTCTTTAGTGGAGTGTATGAGGGGTGTATTTTATTATTAGAGAATATTAGCAAAAGTCGTATCACGGTAGAGCCACTAGAAAGTATCGAGAGTATTGCAGAAAAATATGGTACCACAGTAGAGCGAATAATGAAGTTAAATAATCTAAAATCTGCAAAAGTATTCGTAGGAATGCAACTTTTGATTGACGACAAATCATAGGAGAAGGACAGTCTATGTCTAAGACATTATTTCAATCGGTGCTGATAGTTGCGGGATTTTCCGTGCTGACTAGATTTCTAGGCTTTATTTTCCGTATATACCTATCACGCGAGTTGGGGGCAGAATTATTAGGAGTTTACCAAGTCGCCTTTAGTGTATTTATGGTGCTAATAGTACTGATTTCTAGTGGAATACCTCTAGCAGTGTCCAAATCTACTGCAAAATATCGGGTACAGGGTGATAGTGGTAGTCAAAGTTCTATCGTAGCGAGTGCGTTGGTCGTTGGATTGGGTATCGCTATTTTTGTATGTGGAATTATTCTTTTGTTTTCTTCGAGTCTAAGCAGTTTGTTCTCAGATTCTCGTTGTATCTATATTCTAATCACACTCTTACCAGCAGTGATAGCGAGCGCAGTTTATTCTGCTTTTAGAGGCGCTCTATGGGGTGCACAAGATTATTTTAATGTGAGTCTTGCAGAATTAGTGGAGCAAGTAGTGCGTATAGCGGTGTTTGCTCTAATGGCTGAATGGCTATTTACCTCACTCGATGGGGCGAGCCTCGCCGGTTGGTCAATGTCTATTGCGTGTGTGCTAAGCGCACTTTTTGTAATGATAGTGTACTTTAGACAAGGTAATAGGCTTGCTTCTCCAAAAAAATATTTTAAACCACTATTATCTAGTGCGGCGCCTGTAACAGGGGTACGGGTAACTAGCAGTCTAATACAGCCTACGATAGCAGTGCTTTTCCCTGCTATGTTGGTGCTCTCTGGTTATACAGCAGAGCAATCTATGGAAGCCTATGGTATGGCTATGGGAATGACCTTTCCTTTGCTATTTTTACCATCTACTCTAGTAGGAGCATTGTCATTTGCTCTAATACCTGATTTGTCTACTTCTATAGCAAAGCATGAAGATAAACTCATAGCGAGTCGTGTATTGACAAGTTTGGCTTTTGCATTATTTGTATCGGCATTGATTATTCCTTTTTATATGGGCTGTGGACAGGAAATAGGTGTATTTTTGTATGACAACCCTTCTAGTGGAATATACCTAAGTAGAGCAGCGTGGGTAATGATACCTTTAGGTCTTAGTAATATTACGAGTAGTATTTTGAATGCTTTTAATTTAGAGGTCAAGAGTTTCATCAATAATATTGTCGGCGGAATTGTCTTACTGCTATTTGTGCTATTGGGCAGTGGCTCTATGGGGGTAGATGCGCTGATTTTTGGCTTTGGTAGTTGTATGACAATCACTACTTTACTAAATATAGCAATGTTGCGCAGACACACTTGTGGTAAATTTAACCTTTTGCGACCATTATTATTGATGATAGGATTTATAATTCCTACCAGCCTTTTGTCGCATTGGGTTTATAATTTAGTAGCATTTGTGATGCCTGATTTTGTAGCACTTATCTTTGGCGCTGGAGTGGGGTGTGGTAGTTTCGTAATGTTATGTTGGCTATTTAGGCTAGTCGATGTTACCGGAATAATTGTAAAATTCAAGCGTAAAAAGTCCAAAAAACCTGCATAAAAACAAACAAAATATAGAAAATAACTATATGTTTGTGATTTTATGTAGAGTACTTATTATTTATTTTGTGGTGTTGCTATATTTACGAATTATGGGCAAGAGGCAATTGGGGGAGATGCAACCTTTTGAATTGGTAATTACCTTGCTTATGGCGGATATAGCATCTCTGCCTATGACACAGACTAGTATGCCAGTGCTATTTGGAATAATTCCATTGACAATGCTAGTAGTTGTGCACTTTTTTGTGTGTTTGTTATCTCGCAAAAGTCTATTTTTCCGTAGAGTATTCAATGGTAAGCCTGTGATTGTAGTATCCCCACAAGGAATTCAGTTGAACGCATTGAAAGAACTTAATATGTCAATTGATGACTTGATGGAAGGGGTGCGTGCATGCAATTATTTTAGCCTAGAAGAAGTGCTGTATGCTATAGTTGAGACCAACGGTGTGATAACTGTGATACCCAAAAAAGATGCAAGTAATGTTACTATTAATGATTTGAATTTAAAATTACCAGAAAATACACTTCCACTTATCCTTGTATCATCTGGCAAGGTAGTAAATAGCAATCTAAAAATTGCTAATATAGATAAGACTTTTGTAGATGATATTTTGAATAAGTGTAAGATAGATGATTTAAAAGATGTGCTACTACTTACCATTGATACCACTGGGCAAGTTTTCTTAGAGGCCAAGAATGGACAGAGTCAAAATCTAAAAGTTGACTTTGGAGGTAAATGGTAGTATGATTACAAAAAAATTTATAGCAATTTTAGTATTGATGGCATTTTTAGCAGGAATAGTAACTTTTGAACAAATTTATATAGACACAAGCGTTGCCACGATGAAGCAAGAAATCAATGTCTTGATTTCAAGTCTAGAAGAAGAAAATTTGGCAGATAGTACAGCACAGGCAGAAAAAATCGTTAAAATGTGGCAAGAGCGTGAAATGATAATATGCCTTTTCGTTGATTATAGGGATATAGAGCAAATAGGCAAACAGTCTGATTTGGTACTCTCGCATCTTAAAAATTCTGATTTTGAATTAGCAAAAGTAGAATGCAATACCTTAAAGAAAGTATTGGATACTTTTGGGAATATGGTCAATATTGACTGGCAGAATATAGCCTAGGAGGAAAAAGGGAACTTAGTAATAAGTACCCTTTTATTTTTTTAATTTTTTTGGGTTATAGTTGCTTTTGTTGTAAATTAAGTAGAAAATTTCTCAAAATAGGTGCTTTTTTTGATATAATTTGATATAATGAATACAGGTTTTTTAAGGGAGAAATTTTAAAATGTATTATATCGAGAGAGTAACAAACAAAAAACAATTAAAGGAATTTGTAAATTTTTTACCTAAATTATATAAGGGGTGTGAGTATTTTGTCGCTCCGTTCGCTTCAGATGAGATGAAGCATCTTGACCCAAAGCGCAGTGCTTATATGATAGATGGAAGTGCTGAGGCCCAGTGCTTTTTGTGCCGTAATGAAAAGGGTGAGATAGTCGGCCGTGTGTGTGGTATCCTAAGCCATGCTTACAATAGAAAATACAATGACAAGCGTGTGCGTATTAGCAGATTCGATTGTATCGATGACGACCAAGTCGCAAAGATGCTCTTTGATGCTGTGGAGAACTGGGGACGTGAGAAGGGAATGACGGTAATTCATGGTCCCATGGGATTTAATGACTTGGAGCACGAAGGTTTACTAGTAGATGGATTTAATACTATCAGCACTGCAAATACTCAATATTATTATCCTTACTATCAGCACTTCTTTGATGACAACGGTTATCAAAAAGAGGTGGACTGGCTGGAATACCGTTTTTGGCTAACTAACAATAGTGATGAGCGTACCAGTAGGTTGAGTGATGTAGTTTCAGAAAGATTGGGTATTCACGAGCTTGAAGTCAAGAGTATACCTTGGCTTATAAAAAATTATTATAATGAGATTTTTGATGTTCTAGATGAGGCTTTTGAACCTCTATATGGTACTGTACCTATTACCAAAGCCGTGCGTGAAAGTGTCCTAAGTCAATTTAAGACAGTATTGAGGAAAGACTTGATATCTGTACTAGTAGACAAGGATAATCACGTGGTAGCAGCAGGTATAATGATGCCGGGTATTGCAAAATCTTTAAAGAAATGTAACAGCAAGTTGTTCCCTTTTGGGTGGATAGGAGTTTTGCGTGAACTAAATCATCCAGAGGTCATCGAAATGCTATTGATTGGTGTAAAGAAAGAATACGCTGGCCGAGGCGTTACCTCAATTATATTCCACCGTGCACTAGATAGAATTAAGAAACATTATAGTTATATGAAATATGCAGAGACTAACATACAGCTTGAGGATAATTATAAAGTACAAAGTTTGTTTAACAAAGCTTTTGAGACAAAATTAACTCGTCGTCGTCGTTGCTATTACAAAAGTCTAGATGGTAAACCAGTAAGAATTCACAAGGCATTTGAGGAGCAAGAGCCTGTAAATGCGTCAACCACTGAAGAAGATACAACTAATGAGTCAGATAAACCTGTAAATTCAACTCAAAATGATAAATAATATTTTATCTAAAAGGCAAGCGATATATAGCGCTTGTTTTTTATAAGTGAATGATTTTTCAACATAAATATATAAAAATTGATACCATACAATATTAATTTATTCAAATTTTTACTGTGTTCGATTGCCAAAAATCTTTATTTTTGGTATAATATACCCGTATAAAGGGGGGCTAACATTATGCAAATTCAAATTATGTCAAAAAATTACAAAGTCAGCGAAAAACTAGAAAACATTATTAGAGAAAAAGTTGCAAAACTTGACCGCTACTTTGAGGACTCAGCCAGTGCAAAAGTTGTGTGCAGTAAGACTAAGGATACCTACAAGTTAGAGTTGACTATAGTAGACAAAGGCTTGCTATTCCGTAGTGAAGTCTCTAGCGACAATATGTACCAGAATATAGACTTGGCTTTGCCAAAGCTAGAGCGCCAAGTTGTAAAATACTCTACTAAGGCAAAAGATAAGTTGCGCAAGGCTAGTAGTATCAAGGGGCTATTATTTAATGATGATGAGTTCGACTTTAAGCCAGAGGAGTGCAAAGTCAGCCGTTCAAAGAATTTCACTATCAATCCACTAACCGAGACCGAAGCTATTATGGAACTAGAAAATTCTGACCACGATTTTTATGTTTTCTTAAACCCTAGAACTGGTAAGGTAAATGTAATCTATAAGCGCTATGAAGGCGATTATGGTATTATTGACCCAGACTATGAGTAGATGACGAGGAGACTATTTGAGTGTAGTACTCATATAGTCTTTTTTTGTTTTTATTTATTGCCTTTTAACTCTGTTATGAATTTGAAAAACACCTATTATAACATTGTATTTGTGCTACAACATATTATAATATGATGCTTTGTGCAAAAAATTTAAGATTTAGAGGTGCTTTTTGAAATACATAATAACAGGTGGTTACAAAATAGATGGTAAGATTTCTGTGGATTGTGCAAAAAATGCGTATTTACCAATCTTGGCTGGTTCTATAATGTGTAACGGAGAAATACTTTTACATAAATGTCCTAAGTTTAGCGATGTTGAAAATATGTGTTCCATTTTAAAAACTTTGGGATTAAAATTAAAATCTGAGGGCGACACTCTGGTGATAGATGGCAGTAATGCTAAGCCAAATTTTGTGCCAGTGGAGACAGCCAAATTATTGCGTTCATCAATATTCACTATGGGGGCAATGCTTGCTAGATTTAGACGCGCAAGGCTAGCTTACCCAGGAGGGTGCGATATTGGTTTGAGGCCTATCAATCTGCATCTTAAAGGGTTGCGTGCGATGGGGGTCAAGATTACAGAAAATCACGGTATACTAAATTGCGATGCTTCCAATCTTCATGGTGGTAGAGTGGTATTAGATTTTCCTAGTGTAGGGGCGACAGAAAATTTGATGATGTGTGCGACTCTAGGGCATGAGCATACTACTATTTTAAATGTTGCTCGTGAACCAGAAATTGTTGACTTAGCGAATTTTTTGAATAGCTGTGGAGCAAAAATATCTGGAGCAGGTACTAGCACTATTGAGATAGAGGGGGTAGAGAAGCTTGGTGGTACTGAATACACACCAATAGGCGATAGAATAATAGCAGGTACATATTTAATCGCAGCAGCGATTACAGGTGGCAGAATTGAGGTGTCTGGTTGCAATCCGCAATTTTTTGCAAGTTTAATAGACAAATTACAGTATTCTGGTTGCGTTTTGACTGTAAAAGATGATAAAATTTATCTAAGAAGTCCAAAAATTTTGAAAAGTGTGGGCTTTGTTGAGACGGCTACATATCCAGGGTTCCCTACCGATTTGCAAGCTCAGATTTTGACTATGCTGACAGTCTCTCGTGGTTGCTCAGTTGTTCAAGAGAATCTATTTGAATCTAGGTACAAATTTGTCCCCGAACTTATTAAAATGGGGGCTAATGTAATTACTCGAGAGCGTACTGCGATTATTGAAGGCGTACCATATCTAAGTGGGGCAGAAGTATATGCCAAGGATTTGCGTGGGGGTGCTAGTCTTGTATTAGCTGGGTTAAATGCTCATGGGTATACGACAGTTCATGATATAATGCATATTGAGAGGGGATATTGCGATCTTGACAAAGCGTTGTCTAGCCTAGGGGCTTGTGTAAAGAAAGTGGATTAAGGGGGTACATAAATTGTCAAAAAACGCAAAAATTGCAATTATTGTAGCAGTTGTCGCGTTGATTGCTTTGATTGTGGTATTATCAAGTACTGTGTTTGTGGTCAAGAAAGCAGAGATTGTTTGGTACAAAGATGTTTCACAAAACCTAAGTCAAATTGATAATGATACGATTTTAGAAAAAAGTGGCGTACAATCTCAAAGCGTCTTTTTCTTAGACAGAGACAAGGCAATTCAGTCGCTTGAGTCATCTTATCCAGAAATTAGGGTAATTAATATCGAAGTGGTTTGGCCAAATACACTAAAAATTCATGCAGTGGAGCGCGAACCAGTTTATTGCCTTAGAGTTAGCGATGATAAATACGCTATTGTAGATGAATATTTCAAAGTACTATCGGTAGAAGATAGTTTTGATAATACCCAAACGAATGCAACCCTAATAGATACCGATGCAACTCAAAATCTAAATGTTGTAAGAGGCGATGACATTAATATATTTGGGGCAACTGTTTGGAGTGATATATATTATGCTTTTGCAGAGATGGAGCGCGACATTGTAGATTTTCACGCAATTGTTAAGACTGCTCAACTAAGCGAAACTACTATGACAATATTTACTCATCAGGGTACAAAAATTATTTTAGATAAGCCATTTGCCAATACCAGAGCAAAGATGCGTGCAGGTTTGGGAGTGTTCGATACTCTTACGACTGATGATTATCCTGGTAGTGTAATTCAGGTTTTTGTAAATAATGACAACGAATTGGAAGCAAGGTATTATACAGAATAAAAAGAGACACTTGAAGTTTTCAAGTGTCTTTTTATTAAAACGGCCGTATAAAGAGGGAAGAAGGGGAGTTGGAGGAATGTATCCTCCACTATCATAATATAAAATAAGTTATATTTTTGTGCAAAAAAACAAAAAAATTTATTTTTTATTGGGATATTTTTAAATTTGTAAGTATCTCATAAGGTATAGTACCTATGTTGTTTGCTATTACTTCAGCATTTAATTCTGGGGAACTTCCTAAAATTGATACATATTCACCTAATTGTATAGGCAAATCGCTAATATCAATGATAGTAGCCTCCATGCAGATTCTTGCTACAATTTTGGCTTTTTTGTTCTTATACATTACATAGCCGTTTTTTGCCCACGACCTAGGTAAACCATTTGCGTATCCTATTGCTACTACACCTATACGCATATCTAAATTTGCAATGTTTTCTAGTCCATATCCAATATATTCGCCTTTTTTGACATTTTGAATAGAAATTAATTTTGCCATAATTGACATTGCAGGGCGTAAATTTTTTTCTCCATATCCATAAAGTCCTATACCGGTGCGCACCATATCAAATTGGTACTGAGGGTGAGTAAGAATATTTTGCGTATTAGATATGTGTCTTATTATATTCGCTGGTAAATATTTCATAGCTTGCAAAAAATTTTTTGCTTGTCTATCTGTGCGATAGCAACGAATATCGTCTCCTGACCCCAAATGACTAAAAACGCCACATAGTGTTGTATTATCACAAGTTTTTAGCATATCCATAAATATTTTTAAATTTTCATTAATTATTCCGTATCTATTCATTCCCGTGTTAATGGATAGATGAAATTTTGCTCGTAGGTTTAGATTTTTTGCTCGTGCATTTAGTAATTTAAGTGTATCAATATCTTGTATACAGAAGGTAACTTGATTTCGTATAGCTTCATTCAACGAGTCTGTATCCAAGGGCGTCAATACAAGACAATCTCTATTAGGGCAAAGTTTTTTTACACTTATTGCTTCTTTATTAGTAGATACTGCAAAAAAATCTACCTTGTCTTCAATGTTTTTACAAATGTTTTTTATGCCATGACCATACGCATCACTTTTTACTACTGCACAGAGTTTAGTAGTTTTTTTGAGTTTATTTTTAATATATGAGATATTAAACTTTAGATTTTCAACATTAATTACTTTGTAACAATTTTTCATAATAAATTCCTTAAAATTTTTGATATTTCAAATAAATTTTATTGACACAGATAAATTACAATAATATAATAAAATTAAGCGAGGTAATTATGGCTAATAACAAATTTATTTATGATTATACCAACCTTTTAAGTGAAAGAATTGGTAAAGAAAATGGAATTAATTTAGAAGATTTAAATAAAATACAAGATAAAATTGATGATGCTTTTGATACAGTGTTTTCAAATCCTACTTTAGAGCATAAATGTGTGTGTGAAAATTTGGATAACGTGGATTTGAGTAAAATAAAATCATTGGCTAAAGATATACGAGGCAATTTTGAAAATTTTATAGTACTTGGAATAGGTGGTTCATCACTAGGTAGTGATGCTTTGTTTACTGCACTTTCTAAAAGTGGATACAATCTATTGCCTGCTGACAAGCGTAATGGGCCTAGATTTTTTGTCGTAGATAGTATTGCTCCAGATATTTTTATTGATTTAATTAATAATTTGGATTTGACAAAAACAATGTTTTGTGTAGTAAGTAAAAGTGGTAAGACAACAGAAACTATGACTCAATTTTTTTATACCCAAAAGCGCTGTGAGGAGTTGTTAGGCGAAAGTTGGAAGGAGCATTTTGTAGTTTTAACTGATGAGACTGATAACTTTTTGAATAATTTTGCATTAGAGCACAATTTAAAAGTTATGTATATTCCAACATTATTGGGTGGTAGATATTCTGTCCTTAGTGCCGTTGGACTATTACCAGCAGCGGTTCTGGGATATGATATAGATGCTATCATAGCTGGAGCAAAATCAATGCTTGCGCAGTCACAAAATCGTAATGTACTTGAAAATGCCCCTTTGCTTAGTGCTGTACTGAATTACTTAAATTATCAAAATGGTAAGAAAATTAGCATCTTGATTCCTTATACTGACAAATTAAATATGTTCGATGATTGGTATTGTCAACTTTGGGGAGAAAGTATAGGTAGAGATTTGGACAAAGATGGCAACAAACTTTGTGGGGACGCAAGGGTAGGTCAGACACCAATACAAGTTACAGGTCCTAGCGTGCAACACAGTCAATTTCAATTATACCTTGAAGGACTTGATGACAAGGTGATAACTTTTATCGGTGTAAATAATTATGCTACCGACGACAATTTGCCTAAGAATTTGGATAAGCTGTTTGGTGAACATGTAACAGATGGACGCACTTTTGGTGATTTGTTGGGGATAGAGAGAATGGCATCTACCGAAGCTCTCGTGCAGTACTCTAAGCCAAGTGAGACAATATTGATTGACCATATCGATGAAGAAGGTATGGGTAAATTATTTATGTTCTTTATGCTAAAGATGATGTTTTCTGGTGCGTTGCTTGGTATCAATCCGTTTGGACAACCTGCTGTCGAAAGTATCAAGAAAGGGGTAGCAAATATGCTAAAAGGGCAAGAAGTTTTCCAGAGCAGGAATAAAATAGAGTTATAATTTTAGCTTGTTTTTAAAAATTTTTTAAAATTCTCAAAAAACACTTGAAATGTGTAAATCTTTGTGATATACTATTTTAGTATATTTCACGAGGACAATTAGCTCAGTTGGTAGAGCAACTGACTCTTAATCAGTGGGTCCAGGGTTCGAGTCCCTGATTGTCCACCAGAAACTCCTTTATTTTAAAGGGGTTTATTTATTTTTATATAACTATTTTTGCCTAATAAAATTTTTGAATTGCCTAATAAATTTGTGTTTTTATATTAAATTTTTGACTATTCAAAATCTTATAAAAATGCAAATTTTTTATAAAAAATAGCGCCTGCCTAATAAATTGCCTAATAAAAATATAAAAAATGGACTATGAGTTTTTATCTCATAGCCCATTTTTCTTACATCTCAAAATCTTTTTT
>CALWKL010000007.1 GCA_944381255.1 uncultured Clostridia bacterium
ATAATATACATCTTCCTCGCCAAATTTAGGGAACTGTCCACTTCCATAACCACATTTTTCATTTAATAGTTCTGGAGGCAATACAAACTCATAGCCGTCCTTGAGATGCTCGGAAATGAAGAAATTAAGCAAAGCCCATTCTAGTTGAGCGCCAAGTCCACGATAAATCCAAAAACCATTTCCACTCAACTTTGTAGCACGAGCATAATCAATTAATCCAAGGCTCTCACATAATTCTATATGACTCTTTGGTTCAAAGTTAAATTGAGGCTTCTCCCCATAAGTAAATATTGGCACATTTGCCTCTTTACCACCAGCGACAATATCTTCATCTGGCATATTTGGTAAACTCAATTGAATCTCTTGCCAACGCGCAGTGATAGAATCTAGCGCCTTTTCCTTTTCACTGATTTTGTCGCCTAACTCACGAGTAGCGCGTATGATTTCATCTACAGGCTTACCTTCTTTTTTTAGTTGAGGCACTAGACTAGATGCCTTGTTGCGTTCTGCCTTTAGCCCTTCGATTTCTGAAAGAGCGACTCTACGCTCAGCATCAATTTTTAAAAATTCATCTACATCAAATGTAAAAGAACGCTTGGCTAAAGCCTCCACCACTTTCTGCGGATTTTCTCTAATCAAGTTAATATCAATCATTTTATACTCCAATTAAATAGTTAACAATTTTACAAGTTCATTTTTATCTACTGCTGCCAAGAATAAGTATAGCCTTGGGCCTTTGGTTTTACCTAAAAGCAAACTATAAATTATTTCAAAAAATCTCTTTTGTCTTGCTTTGTCTGGCTCGCCATTTATCTTAGGTATGTCATATAGTAAAGTCTGCATATCCTCAATTGAGAGCTCTTTTGAGGCTAATGTATCACGTAATACTGCTACCCATCTCTTCTCTTCTTCTGTCATAGTAGCACCAAACTCTACATTTGGACTTGGTAGCAAGGTATTGATAGACTCTGGGCAATAATTTTTTAACCAAAAACTGATTTTATTAAACCTATCCTCAATATCTTCACGAGTACACTTGTCTCCCACTTTGTTTAGTAACTTAACTAACATATCAATATCAAAATTTACAATAGGAGCAAAAGCTGCGATATTTTGAGCGCTTACAGGACAATTTTTGTAATCATCTCCACGGCAAGACAAAGCCATCTCCATTATGCGATTAACGACCTCGTCGCCCTCACCTGCTACATATGTAGCATACATTCTATCAAACTCGTGATATACTCGCAATACTTCATCATCTAGCGAAATGTCAAAACTCTTCTCTGGCAAAAATCTTGTGTACAACCACAATATAATTTCAGGTGGATAAACTTTTAGCATTTTCTCCGGGGTCATAACATTACCCTTACTACTACTCATCTTACCACCTATGCCCTTGATACCTATAAATTCATATCCACGGTAGCAAGGAGGCTGTCCTCCAAAGATAGGGCCAACTATAGCAGAAGCAACTTGGGCACTACCTCCCTCGGTACTATGGTCTTTGCCACCTGGCTCAAAGTTTACTCCCTCCACCGCCCATCGCATAGGCCAATCTACCTTCCATACAAGCTTAGCATTGTGCTGTGTACGCAAGTCTATCTGGCCTTTGTATCCACATTTGCATTCAAAATCAAGCACTGCACCATTCTCATGGTCAGCCAACACTGTAGTGGTGTGCTTATGACAAATAGGACAATAAACTTGCACAGGGTAATAAGATTCCCTATCTTGAGAGCTCTCTTCTTGAGTTTTGAAACTCATAATAATATCATAAATCTCTTTTCTCTTCTGCACAGCCAAAATCATTTTGTCAGCGTAAGCACCTGACTGGTACTTGTCTGCTTGAAAAATATGCTCTACCTCAATACCTAGGGTTGCCAAAGCATCAATAAATGGCTGTTGGAAATGCTTTGCCCAGCTAGCGTGGCACCCTTTTGGGTCAGGAATGTTATCTAGCGGACACTTGATATATTTTACGAAATCCTGGTCTTGGTCTGCTGGTACTTTGCGCAATCCATCATAGTTGTCCCAACTGAATATAAATCTAGTCTTTTTACCTCTATCACGCAATGCTTTGACAACGAACCAACTAGTAACTACCTCACGTAAATTCCCCATATGAACTTCGCCACTAGGGCTTATACCACTGGCACAAGTATACACCTCTGCATCTGGGTATTTTGCTATCACTTGTTCTGCTATTTCATCAGCCCAATACATAATATTATCTCCTAAATTAACAAATTAAAATACTTACTAGATTATACTACAAAAGAAAGTACAAGTCAAGTTTTTATTTATCATAAAAACCAAGAAAAGTAAAAATACTTTTATAATTTTTGTTGCAAAATTCAGTGCAATTTGTTATAGTTACAAAAAGTGAGGTAAAAATGACTCGTAACGAATTTATCAAATTGGTTAAATCCATGCTTATTGGTATGTGCTGTGGACTACCGTTTATCATTGTATTTGATGTAGTCGTGGCAGAAAAAATATCTTCTATTGCCATTACCTTTATCAATGTAGCCGTACTGATTTTAGCAGGAGTAATAGGATATTTCGTAGGGGTATATCGCAGAGAGCGAATCAAAAAGAAGCGTGCAGCTTACCTAGCAAAAGAAAAAGAGCAATCAAAAAAGGAACAACTAAATGGCACAACAAAAGAGAACAAAGAATAGTAGTGATACTGGTCGCAAACTGCCCTATAATTTTGAAGCAGAGCAAGCAGTGCTCGGGGCTGTATTAATTAGCCAAGATGCACCTAGTGTCATACTCAGTGAATTGAAAGAAGATGACTTTCTTTCCAAAGAGCACCAGATAATTTTTGGTGCTATGCAGACACTTTTCCTCAAAAAAAATCACACATATTTTGACCACATCATATTAACTAGCGAATTGGAAAGTCAAGGCCTACTCGATGCCGTAGGTGGCGTATCTTACCTCCTATCTCTTACCGAGCGACTACCGAGCTCTACCAACTTCCAGTACTATGTAGATATAGTCAAGAGAGACTCAACTTTACGAAAATTAATACAAGCGGGCGGAGAAATTATCGAAGACGCTTATTCAAGCGATGACAAAGACCAGTCTTTGCAATTTGCCGAAAGTGCTATTTATAAAATTAGCCAGAACACTGAGCACTCTCAATTGGAGCACATTCGCTCTAGTCTTGAGCGTGTAATTGATGACTTTGAATTATGTTACCAAGACCCAAATGCCAAGCGAGGTCTGGAGACCGGGCTTGTAGGACTAGACCATTATACAAATGGTTTTCAAAAAGGAGACCTCATTATTCTTGCCGCACGACCTTCCTTCGGTAAATCTGCCTTAGCACTCAACATGGTACAACATATGGCAGTTGAATTAAAAAAATCTTGCGCTGTATTCTCTCTCGAAATGCCTCGTGAACAATTGAGTCGCAGAATGGCGTGTAGTCTATCTGGGGTAAGTATGGCAAAGGTGCTCCGTGGAGATCTAGAAGATGAGCAGGAGCAACGGAGATTTCGTAATGCAATTTCTGTACTGGCTAATGCGCCAATCTTTATTGATGATAGTAGTATGAATACTCCAGCAGAGATTTTGGCAAAGTGTCGTAGGTTAAAAAATGACCCCGCATATGGTCTTGATTTTGTAATGATAGATTATCTGCAACTTATGAACACTGGCCCTAAGTCCAAGGCAGATAGCAGACAGCAAGAGGTTGCCGAGATTAGTCGTAGTCTTAAGGTATTAGCAAAAGAACTAAACGTCCCAGTACTCGCCCTATCTCAGTTATCTCGTGCTGTAGAATCTCGTACAGGAGACCACCGTCCACAATTGAGCGACTTGCGTGAGACTGGTAGTATTGAGCAAGATGCCGATAT
Organism: uncultured Clostridia bacterium; assembly: GCA_944381255.1. Classification (GTDB taxonomy): domain Bacteria; phylum Bacillota; class Clostridia; order Christensenellales; family UBA1242; genus UBA7867. The sequence goes on from CALWKL010000007.1 coordinate 3,870, forward strand.
TGTAATGTTTATTCACCGCCCTAGTAGGTATTCAGACACAAATAAGGACAACACAATGGACCAAAGCCAAGCATTCTTGATATTAGCAAAGCACCGCAATGGTGCATTGGGTGATATACCTATGCATTGGGACGGAGCTACCACCACTTTCCGTAGTACAGCAAAAGACCTAGATACTGCAAGCCTTGAAGGTACTGCACCTCCACCGATTAGCGAGAAGAGTCGACGCGCTTTTGAAAAAGTATCTCAAGAATTAAAAGAATCAAGTGATATAGCAGACGAAATATTCGACACTACGCCTCCTCCTGAGCCAGATTTTCTTCCCCCTCCTCCACCTCCACCTGCTGATAGTTTAGAAGATTTCGTAATATCTGACCAGCCAGTAGTAAATCAAACTACTAAAAATGCTAATGATGATGACCCTATTTTTGACTAAAAGCAAAAATAGATTTATTTAAATATTTAGCATTAAATTAAAGATTCAAAATAAAAAAGATAATGGAAACTAAGCCCATTATCTTTTCTTTTATCTCCTTTTAGACAAAATAACAAAACTGTTTTACTAAAATTATAAGTTTAATGTTTATAAAAGTTGTAGTTATTTAAGTCTTTATACTGATAAAAAAGTTATTTATAAATTTTCTAATAAATCTTGTCTACTAGTGCGTAAACTAAAATTTATTCACCTTTATGTTCTCTTTTGAAGCACATAAACCAATCAAGGCAGTACTGATCTTCAGTTTGATTCTCTACTCTTTCCTTTGCTGTGCCACAAGAACCAGCTGTAGGAACTATAACATCATCACCAGGTCGCCAATCTGCTGGTGTAGCGATATTATCTTTGTCTGCTTTTTGCAATGCAAGAATAATCCTTTTGATTTCATCGAAATTTCTGCCTGTTGAAAGTGGATAATATAGAATAGTTCTAATAATTCCTTTAGGGTCAATGATAAAGACAGCTCTGACTGCTTGGGTACTTGATGAATTTGGCTGAATCATTCCATATTTGTTTGCTACTTCCATTTTTATATCTTCTATTAATGGAAACTTTACCTCAATATTTTTTTTGCCATTCCATTCAAGTTCTTGGATTTTCCTAAGCCACGCAATGTGAGAGTAAATTGAATCTACTGAGAGTCCTACTAGTTCGGTGTTGAGTTTTCTAAATTCCTCCATCATAGAACCAAAAGTCATAAATTCGGTCGTACATACAGGAGTAAAATCGGCTGGGTGAGAAAATAAAATTACCCATTTACCTTTGTAGTCTGCAGGGAAATTAATTTCGCCTTGTGTGGTATTTGCTACAAAACTTGGAGCCTCATCGCCTATAAGTGGCATTCTTTTAAATTCCATATTTTCGTTTTCCATAAATCTGTCTCCTTTAAAATTTTAAAATGCTTTCTTAATGGAAATCATTTCTTCATATTATATCAAAAATAAATAAAAAGAGCAAAGGAAATGCACTCATTCAATTAAACTTGAATACATTTTAAACTTGAATACATTGTCTAGTTTTTACTTTTTGAACCTAGAAAAATAAAACAAAAAGAACTATACAAATAGTAAAGTTCCTTTTAAAAATCAATTTTAAAATAAAGGCTAAAATGCACCACTATCCTATTAAATTATAATGTAATTTAATATGCAATTAATTTTTTACTCAAATTCAAAGAGTCGTGAAATTATAGTATTAGTCATATAAAAGTTTTTCGCACGGACAAAGCCGTCTTTTATCTCAATTAAATCAAGTATATTACTTAAATAATCAATATTCTTTCTGTGTTCGGCAATAAAATCAGCACTAAAAAGTTTATTATATTTTGCGATATCCAACCCTTGTGTCGTTCGTAAGGCAAGCATAATAAATTCCTCTTTTGCAGTGATAATATTTTCTGGCTCGATACCACACTGACTCTCAGTAGGTGCTAGTATATAGTCAGCCAAATTACTTGTATTTTCCCAATGCACACCATCACAAAAAGAATATGCACCAAGCCCCACGCCAAGATATTCTCCACGCGCCCAATAATTCAAATTATGTCTAGATTGGTAACCTTTTTTAGCAAAATTACTGATTTCGTATCTAAAAAAGCCTTTTTCTTGTAGATAATCTACAGTAAAGTCATAAAAATTAACTACATCTAGAGAATTTGGTTCAGGCAACATCTTGGATACAATTTGTCTTGTTAATGGAGTGTTATCTTCATTAATTAAACTGTACGCCGAAATATGCGTTATTGGCAATGCTGTAATTTTATCCAACATTTCCTTTACGTCCCAAATATTTTGAGTAGGAATACCTATAAGAATATCTAGATTTATATCGGTAATGCCAGAATTTATAGCATAATTGATACTATCCTTGCATTGCTTAAAATTATGACAGCGATTCAAAATTTTGAGATGATTTGGATTAATAGCTTGCAACCCTAGACTCAGTCTATTACAGCCAGCTTGGCTATATTCCTCTGCTTTTTTACGAGTAAAACTATTTGGGTTTGCCTCAATGGTAATATCTACATTTTTTGATGTACAAAAATTTTCTCTTACATTTTTTAGTATATCGGCAATAGCCCCGTCATTCAAAGTAGACGGAGTGCCTCCACCTATATAAATGGTGTTTATAACCCTATCTTGATACTTTTTACCACAAGCTACGATTTCTTGATTCAATGCTCTTAGATATTTTTTTTGCGTATCCAAAGTTGCAGGAAAGGAACAAAAATTGCAGTAACTACATTTTGAAACGCAGAAAGGAATGTGTATATACAAGGATAAATTTTTCTTTGACATATTATCAATCAATTTTTAATATAGAGATAAATGCATCACTAGGTACCTCTACAGACCCAATGTTACGCATTTTCTTTTTACCCTCTTTTTGTTTCTCTAATAGTTTGCGTTTACGGGTTACATCACCACCATAACATTTTGCCAATACATCTTTGCGATACGCTTTTACCGTCTCACGAGCTATTATTTTACCACCGATTGCTGCTTGAATAGGCACCTCAAACATTTGCCTTGGGATTACTTCCTTCAGTTTTTCCACCATTGCTTTACCACGAATGTATGCTTTGTCAATATGTACTATTAGACTCAGCGCATCACACACTTCGCCTTTAAGCAAGATATCCAATTTCACAAGTTTGCTAGGTCGATACTCACTTAATTCATAATCTAGACTTGCATATCCACGAGTGCGACTCTTTAAGTTATCAAAGAAGTCATATATTATCTCGTTTAGAGGAATGGAGTAATCTAGTCTAACTCTTTTTTCATCTAGATACTCTACGCCTGTATTCTCTCCTCGCCTATCTACACACAAATCCATGATTGACCCCATATACTCAGGTGGAGTAAAAATTCTTAGATTTACATAAGGCTCTTCCATATGGTCAACATAGGACAAATCTGGTAGATTGCTAGGGTTGCTTACCTCTATCATTTCTCCGTCAGTCTTATATACGTGGTAATTTACTCCTGGAGCGGTGGTGATAATGTCTAAGTTAAATTCACGCTCCAGTCTTTCTTGAATAATTTCCATATGCAGTAGTCCTAAAAATCCGCATCGGAAACCAAACCCCAGTGCTACAGAAGTTTCTGGCTGATATTCCAGAGCGCTGTCATTTAATTTTAACTTTTCCAAAGCATCTTTTAACTCGCCATACTTGTTACCATCTACAGGGAATATTCCACTGAATACTACAGGCTGGACTTGCTTGTATCCTGGCAATGGCTCGGGAGTAGGATTTTCAACAGTGGTAATAGTATCACCCACTCTTGCTTCACTTACTTTTTTAATACTAGCAGCGATGTATCCTACTTCGCCAGCGAGTAGAGCATCGCAAGGCTTTGCCTTAGGAGTGAAGTAACCTACCTCGGTAACTTCAAACGCGTGGTCAGTCTGCATAAATTTAATTTTATCGCCCACACGCACACTACCGTCAAATACCCTAACCAAACATATTGCACCCTTAAAGTTGTCATAATAACTATCAAAAACTAGACATTTTAGTGGAGCATCTTCCTTCCCCTTTGGACTAGGAAATTCTCGTATAATCGCCTCCAAAACATCGGGGATATTTATTCCTTCCTTTGCAGAAATACATGGCGCGTGTTCTGCAGGTATACATATTACATCTTCAATCTCTTTTTTTACCTTTTCTGGCTCGGCACTTGGCAAATCAATCTTATTTATCACAGGTAAAATCTCCAATCTATTGTCTAGAGCAAGATGTACATTTGCCAAAGTCTGAGCTTCTACTCCTTGAGCCGCATCTACTATAAGGATAGCACCTTCACATGCAGCAAGAGACCTACTGACTTCGTAAGTAAAGTCGACATGCCCTGGGGTGTCTATCAGGTTTAGTATGTACTCCTCGCCCTTATATGTATACTTCATACGAGTTGGAGTAAGTTTTATAGTAATACCACGCTCTCTCTCCAAGTCCATACTATCAAGCAATTGGTCTTGCAAATCTCGACTAGCCACCGTGCCGGTATACTCTAGCAATCTATCAGCGAGAGTACTCTTGCCATGGTCAATGTGTGCTACAATACAAAAGTTTCGTATATGATTTTGCCTATCCTGCATAAATGCTCCTTTTAATGTATAAATTATACAAAAAATGTGCCAAAAAATCAATAGAAATGCGCTAAAATAAAATTTTTGCCTCAAATTGCTAGCCTTTTATCACTAATTTTGTTATAATTAAAAAAAGTTGTAAGGAAGATTTATGGAAAAAAATTTAAGTTGGCTAATGGAAAAATTTATCGCACATAGAGGTTTTTTTGATGATGCCAATCCCGAGAACTCTCTAGGAGCATTCACGAGAGCTATCGAGCACAATTACGCTATTGAAATGGAAGTAAAATTAATCTCAGATGGTACTGTAGTAGTATTTAATGACAACGAATTATCTCGTATGACAGGTCAAGATGGATATTTAGCAAATCTCAACACACCAGATTTACCAAATTACAAACTAAAAGGTACAGAGTATAGCATTCCTACTCTAACTGAGGCTCTAGCACTAATTGATGGTAAAGTACCTGTAATACTAAATATTAAAAAAGGTGCCTATTATAGTGGTGCTATAGAAAGTAAACTAGTAGACATTCTAAAAGACTACAAGGGCAACTTTGCCGTTATGTCTCTTAACCCTCTAACTATCGAATGGTTCCGTAAAAATGCACCTAACATTGCCCGAGGTTTGATGAGTACAAAATGGACACGAGAGCAACCCGAGAGGCCTGATACCGCACTCGTTCGATTTGTTACTTCACACAATTTACTTCGCAAGCGTGCAAAGCCAGACTTCTTGGCATACAATATTACTCAACTACCCAATCAGCAAACTAAAAAATTTAAGAAAATACCTATTATCGGCTGGGTAGTAAATTCACAAGAACAGTATCTTGAAAAAGTTAAATATGTAGATAATATAATATTTGAAAACTTCCAACCTAAAATATAGCAAAGGAGAAATTTATTTCTCCTTTTTTTTCTTGACAATAGTCTTTTTTATGATACAATTAAATCGCAATCTTAGATAAAGATAACTTGCTTAAAAGGAGACCTTATGTCAGAAAATAACAAAAATTTATCTATGTTCGATGTTGCACACAATCGTACCTTGGAATCTATGAAATATTTGGTTTACCAAGAAAAAATCAAAACTGATGAACTCAATCACTTGGGTCAAGATGTTTTGGAAAATGCAAAAATGGAAATCTATGTTGCTCAAATCGAAAATGTAAGTGAGGACCACTTATCCAAACCTGCTCGTATGCTTCTAGAAAATCCTGACCTTGTTTTTGCAAAAGAATTTAGTACTCAATTACTAATGAATGAAGAACTCTCTATGGAGCCAAAAACAGCAGAAGAACCACAAAATACAACAGAAGCAGCAGAAACCGAGGATTATGATTTTGAAATCTTTCAAAAGGCAGAATCACAAAATGCTGACGATTCAATCAACGAAACAAATACTCAATATAAATCTATCACTCCTATTGCCTTTGTAAAAAATTTTGATTGCTTAAAGGTTGCGAATTTATCTAAAGACACTTCAAAAATATATCGCCCACCAGCACTAAAACCTTGCCGTGAGGTGCTATATAGCATAGTTACTAAATATGCTATGGAGCAATTACAATCAATACTTGAATCTGATTTTGCACAAGATACAGAAGATTTGGCAATTTTTGAGAGAAAATTTGCGACAAGCTCTATGGTATGCGCTATTCTGAAAACTTTGGATCAAGGCATTAGTGAAAAAGACATTATGAATTCCCCTATTTCTTCAATAGGTACTCAAGCGGCACTTAAGATAGATGCTCTTTCAGACACAATTATAGCAAATGCTCAAGAATTTAAAGAAGACAACTCACTTTTAGCAAAAAGCAAAAGCCTAACTGCAGAAAATATTACTAATTACTATCGTGAATTAGGTGCTGCTAACAGAAGTAGTAGCAAACAAAATCCACGCAATGTAGGTAAAGCAATTATTAGTGAGGCTCTAAGTGGTGAGGTATATTCTATCCTTGATGACGCATCTATGGATTTAGTAAGATAACAAAAAGACTAGGTACATAATACCTAGTCTTTTTTTATATAATTGCGTTAACAAATTCAGTAGAATCAAATGGCTCGATGTCATCTATCTTCTCTCCTGTACCCACAAATACCACTGGTACTGAATAGTCTTGAGCAATACCTAGCACAACACCACCTTTTGCAGTTCCATCAAGTTTTGTCAAGACAAGCCCATCTATTCCTACGGCTTCATCAAAGTATTCTACTTGACTTAGAGCATTTTGACCAGTAGTAGCATCTAGTACTAATAGTTTTTGATAACATGCATCTTCCCACTTATTAGATACAACCTTTGATATTTTCTTCAATTCTTCCATAAGATTTGCTTTGTTATGCAAGCGACCTGCAGTATCTACAATGACTACATCAATATTCTTTGCTTGAGCACTCATTATACCATCATATACTACACTTGCAGGGTCTGCCCCTTCATCATTTTTTACGATACGGACATTATTCCTATTCGCCCAAACAGTGAGTTGGTCTGTCGCTGCCGCTCTAAAGGTATCCCCAGCAACCAAAAGCACAGACTTACCTTGGTTTTTGTAAAAATTAGCCAACTTACCAATAGTTGTCGTCTTGCCAACTCCATTGACCCCTACTACTAGGTATACTAATGGATATGAGACTTGTGGTAAGGTATTGTTGTCTAATATCTCACTCATTATCTCTCGAAGGGCATCTTTTACATCTTCTTGGGTACGAAGTTTACTCTTTTTTGCACGCTCCCTTAGTCTATCTACAATCTCCATAGAGCAATTTGCACCAATATCGGCAGAAATCAAAATTTCTTCCAAATCATCGAAAAACTCATCATCTAATTCACCTTTGGACATTATAGACATAATTTTGTTGTCAAGCGACTGTTTAGTTTTTTTAAAAGCATCTTTTAATTTACTGAAGAATCCCATAGTCTAATCCTTTTAAATAATAGAAATTGCACTGATAATGTTTTAATAATATACATAAACTATTATAAATATAAATTAGTGAACCGTTTCGATAGCTTCACTTAATTTTACAGAAACCACCTTACTTACACCTTTATTCTCCATTGTGACACCATATAGATTGTCAGCCAATTCCATAGTTGGCTTACGGTGAGTGATGACAATAAATTGCGTCTCACTAGCGAAACGATGCAAATATTTAGCAAACCTCTCTACATTCGCATCATCTAAAGCGGCATCTATCTCATCTAGTAGGCAAAATGGCATAGGTCTTAATTTTAATATTGCAAAAAGTATTGCTATAGCAGTAAGGGACTTTTCGCCACCACTTAACAAAGACAAGTTACCCCCCAAAGCCTTACCTGGAGGTACTGCCCTTATCTCGACACCTGCAGTAAGCGCATCGCCATCAGTAAGAGCAAGTTCTGCCTTACCTCCACCGAACAACTCTTTAAATATCTTACCAAAATTCTCGTTTACTCGGTTAAATTGAGTCATAAATTGCTCGGTCATTTGGTCGCTTAATTCCTTGATAACGCCCAAGACATCAGCTTCTGCTTTCTCAAGGTCTTGTAATTGAGTGCTTAACTCGGTGTAGCGCTCATCTAAAGATTTGCTATCTTCAATTGCATTTACATTTACATGGCCGAGTTTGTTTATTTCTCGTTTTAACTCATTAATTTTACTGCTAGCACCACTTGGGTCAAAGTCAGCATCTTTTAAATCCAAAGCAGTGAGATATGTAAGCTCATAATCTTCCAAAATTCTATCTTGCATATTCTCAATATTAGTATCAATTTGAGCAAGGCGGGCTTCTTCATGATATATTTTTTCATTGAGTCGAGCGAGTTCTCCATTTAGAGAAGTCCTTTCTTGCTCCAGCGTTCCTATTGAATCATGCAAGTCGCCTTTTACTGCTTCCATTTCAGTAATCTTAGCTTTTACTGCTATCAATTTGCTATTAGCGCTCTCGTAGTCATCACCATCACTATTTTTATTTAGTTCTTGAGTAGTATTAATTGTTGCGACATTTTTAACTAAGATTGAATTGTTCTCATCTATTTCATTAGATAATTCTTCCTGCCTATTTGCCAAATTATCAAGTTCGGTATCAAAAGAAGATATTTGGCTCTCCAGTGTAGCGATATTTACCTTGAGGTCGGTAATCTGCTCCATAAGTCCGTCTCGCTTGGTGCACAACATTTCGTACTGATTCATACTCTTGGTACTATTGCCATCTTTTGATTTAGGTAAATCTAAATCTACCACCTCATGGCTGACTTCCAAATCTTTTTCCAAAGTCTCTCTACGAGCAGAAAGCCGCGCTAATTCCTCACAAGTTTCATCTAGCAAAGAAGCATAATTATCATTTTCTTCACGAGAATGCCTCAAAATTTCCTCTTTTTGGGCAAATTCTACATCACAATCATGCAAAATTTTTGTCTGGGTTTCGATTTCTTGAATCAATTTGTTGCGCATTTCTTGATAATTGGTAACAATGTTTTTATGTTCGTTTACCCGACTTTCTTGTATTTTAATCTTTTCCCCAATACTTTCGATTTCGCGTTCACGAGAAAGCAAATTATTTATTTCGGCTTTTTTACTACCACCAGTGATAGAACCTCCAGTATTGAGCACATCACCTTCTAGGGTAACTATTCTAAAGCCAAATCGACTAGAGTTGGCTAGCCTTATAGCAGTATTGATATTATCAACGACAACAGTATTCCCTAGCAAGTTGCAAATTACAGGCTCTAATTGTGGGTCATATGTTACCAAATCACTTGCAATACCAAGGCAACCAGAAGAATGTATCAAAGGAGCAAACATTTCATTAATGTATTTAGGTTTTATAGTATTAATCGGAAGAAATGTTGCTCTACCATAATTGCGAGATTTTAGGTATTGCACCAATTGTTTTGCATCTTGCTCATTTCTAGTAACAACATTCTGCACAGCAAATCCAAGTGCCACTTCGATAGCGACCTCCAATTGCGAAGGTACAGAAATTAACTCTCCAATTACACCTACAATTAGAGAATTAAGTTGATAATTTTTGCCTGCATCTATTAATAGTCTACGGACTGCATTGTTATATCCTTCATAATCAGTCTGCATCTCTTGCAAGATTTTGCTACGAGATTTTAATCTATCAAGTTCGGTTGCAGAATTGCTAAATACATTCTGCGCATCTTTAATATTGACCTCAAGGCTATTTAGATTAGTACGCAGAGCGGTAAGATTGTTCCACGATGATTTCCTTTTTTCTTCAGCCTGCTCACAATCTCTTTTTGCTTGCGCTTGCAGTACTTCTGCACCTTCACGCTTGCTATCAATTTGACGCTTGCGTTCCGTTAATTCTTCAATTTGACTGTCGATGGCTCCAATTTCAGCTGTGAGTCTAGCAATATTTGATTTGACTTCACTTATCTTATCAATAGCATCTTGTACATCTTGCTGTGCTCCGCTTACCATCTGCTCATTTGCTCTAGTCTGTTCTAGAACTTGGAGGTAGATTTTCTGCAGTTCATCACATTTAGCACGCAATTCTGCAAGTTTATTCAACTTGTCTTCCTTGTCATTTTGCAATACTTCAAACTTAGCATTTATACTTTCAAATTCTTTCTTTTGCGTACTAATTTCTGCTTCTATTTTAGTATTTTGTTCTTTTAAATATTTAATACGCTCTTCATTTACTCGCTTATCACCGGCAAATTTTTCTAGGCTAACAGTCAAGCGCAGTACTTCATCATTCATAGACTGAATTTGTTCATCAAGCGCTTTTATTCCCTCAAGCGATTCGTTAAGATTTTGGGTAGCAGTAGAAATTTTCTTCTCTTTCTCATTTGCTTCCTCACGCATTCCCTCAATAATATCGGAAATTTTCTGTTTGTTTTGATTAGCATTTTCAAAGTGATAAATATAATTATTGACTTCGAGTAGTTTTAGATTATCACGAAGCTCCAAATATTTTTTAGCCTTGACAGCTTGCTCCCTCATAGGCATCAACTGCCTCTCAATCTCTATTGCAGTATTTTGGAGCAGTGCTAGATTTTCTCTAGTACGACCAAGTTTGTTCTCAGCCTCTATCTTGCGTTCCTTAAATTTTGCAATACCTGCTGCCTCTTCAAAAATAGCACGCCTATCCTCAGGCTTGCTTGATACGATTTGCTCTACTTTACCTTGCCCAATGATAGAGTATCCATCTCGCCCAATACCACTATCATGCAACAAAGCGCGTATGTCTTTTAGTAAACATGGAGACCGATTCAGACTATATTCACTAGTGCCTGAGCGGTAAAGTTTACGAGAAATTACCACTTCATCATAGTCCAAATTGAACTGCTTATCCTCATTACTAAAGACAAGGGATACCTCGCAATAAGATAATCCCTTACGCCCCTCAGCACCTTTAAATATTACATCTTGCATACTCGAGCCACGCAAATTTTTGGGAGCTTGTTCTCCCAAAACCCACCGAATGGCATCAGCAAAATTTGATTTACCACAACCATTTGGTCCGACAATTGCGGTGATACCTTTGCTAAATTCGATAGACAACTTGTCTGCAAAGGATTTAAAGCCCAAAACTTCTATTCTTTTGAAACTCAATGTAAAAGTTCTCCTATTTTTTATGAACTACTCGATTATTCTCGACCATTACTAGTCTTTGGCTCAGATACTGATTCAAGCATATCTTCAGTAACTGATATAACATTGCCAATTTTTGTCAGCAAATCTCTCTCGCTAAACTCTTTTACTTGCTCGATAGAAGATACCAAGCTATTAGTGTTTGCAGAGCCGTGTGCCTTGACTACTATTTTCTTAGTACCCAACAGTGGAGACCCACCGTATGCTTGATAATCATAAGTCTTTAAAATTTTCTTGAGAGGTTTCTTTATAATTAGTCCACCAATCTTACCTTTAAGCGAAGACTTAAGACCTGTTTTTAATACATGCATAAAACTCTTTAGAGTACCCTCTATACTTTTTAGTAATACATTACCAGAGAAACCATCGCTTACAATGACATCATACATACCACTCATGGCATCTCTAGCCTCCATATTTCCTACGAAATTAATAGGTAGACTAGCGAGCAATTTGTTCGCCTCTTTGGCTAGTTCATTGCCTTTTGCATTTTCTACACCTACATTAAGTAAAGCCACTCTTGGTTGAGGAATGCCCTCCATAACACGCATATATTCGCTACCCATTAGGGCAAAATGCGCAAGATTAATAGGCTTACAATCCATATTAGCACCACAATCAATCAGTAACACTTTACCACCCTTGATAGTAGGTAACAGTGGTGATAGCCCGGGACGAGAAATTCCCTTTAGTCTGCCCAATTTCAAGACAGCACCACTCAATACAGCTCCTGTGCTACCAGCAGATACAAGACCAGCATAATCACCTGTTTTTAATAAATCAAGTGCTACAACAAGCGAACTATCTCTTTTTGAACGCAGAGCTTCGACAGGCGACTCATCACAAGTAATGATAGTCTCTGCATTGATAATATTTAATCTAGTTTTGTCATAAGAACGATTGAGCAAAATCTGCTCCAATTCAGCCCTACGCCCTACTATATCTATCTCTAAATTTTTGTGTTTAAACAATGCTATCAAACATGCATCGATTACCACACTAGCTCCGTTGTCTCCACCATAAGCATCTACCAAAATTTTCATTGTCATCTTCCCTTTTAATATTAATACTACAATTATCTTAGCATATTTTGTTCGATTTTTCAATTAAATTAACCAAAATAATTGAATACAAAAAAGAAAAACAGCCTATCTAGGCTGCTTTGTTTTCTTTGTCTTTTCCTTTCTCTAAAACAAGAACTTGCTTACCATCGTAATAACCACATTTTTTACATACGCGGTGAGCCAACTTTGGCTCATGACAACGAGGACATTCTACAATTGCTGGAGCACTTATTTTCCAACAAGAAGCTCTGCGAGAACGCTGTCTTGCCTTAGAGGTCTTCGATTTAGGAACTGCCATTTAGTTTAGACCTCCAAATAATATAAAACATATATGTACGGGTATTATTATACAACAAGACTATTTACTTGTCAACGCAAAATTAAAAAGTTTTTTGTGAATATAAAAAATTTTTCAATCCATAAAATATACAAATTTAAAATTCAGTTTTTAATAATTATTATCAAAATTATTATAGAAAACTATTGTACTTTGATAAACAAAATAAGAATTTGTAAATTTTGTTTTGAAAAGTAGCAATTTTGTGTTATACTAAATAAAATATCGATAATATCAAGGTTAACGAGGTTAATATGAAATTTTGTGCAATAATTTGTGAATATAACCCTTTCCATAACGGACACTTTTATCAAATAACAGAGAGTTTGAAAAAAAGTGGTTGTGATGGTGTATTGTGCATAATGGGAGGTAATTTTAGCCAAAGAGGAGAGCCAACTCTAGTAGACAAATACACTCGTGCAGAGATGGCTATTGCAGGAGGAGCAACAGCTGTAGTACAGATACCCACCTACTTTTGCACCGCAACTGCAGAAATTTTTGCACATGCTGCAGTAAAAATCGCTACAAGTTTTGCAAATGTAACACACCTCTCCTTTGGTAGCGAATGTGGTGATATTCGTAGCCTGACAGAACTAGCTAAATTTTTGAATAAAGAGCCAGAATTTTATAAATCACGTATTAGGCGAAACTTAAACGATGGCTATTCTTTAGGCAAGGCAAAGACTCACGCCCTGCAAGAGTGCATTGATGAAGGTTTTGTAAAATTTTCTGATCCAGAAATGGTATCTAAACTTCTGGACTCACCAAACAATATCCTTGGAATAGAATACCTAAGAGTGCTACAGCGCTCTTCTCGCACCGATATTACACCTATCACAATAAAGCGTATCACAGAAAAAGATACTGATAATGAAGATGTAAATTACGGACTTACCACTGCGACAGCTATTCGCTCTAGCGTGTATGAAAGTAAGCGTATATGGAATATTCGCAAATTTATACCTAGCACTCCATTCAAAATTTTCGCTCGAACTTTGCAAACAATAGGTCTACCTGACATTGATATCTGGGGAAACCTCGCTCTTTACCGCTTCCGTACAGGTAGTCCAAATGAATTGAGGCAAAATTTTGATGTATGCGAAGGAATTGAAAACAAACTGATAACATCAGCACGTGAAAATGTGGAATACTCAAAATTTTTGGAAAATAGTATATCTAGGCGATTTACACAAGCCCGCATTCAGCGAATTATCACCGCATGTTTACTATCTTTGCGCAGTGAATACACCCGTCATATATACGAAATCGACCGTCTCCCTTATATCAAATTACTTGCAGCAAAGCACAAACCAGAGGTACTTGCTAGTTTGAACGAATGTAATACAATTTTGGTATCTCGAAAACAAGATGCTTTGGCAGCACAAAAAGACCCTTTTGGCAAAATACTTATGTTTTCTGAAGACAAAGCCAATAGCTTATATTCGCTATTACTAGATATAAATAAAGACCAGCAAAAAGAGTTTGTGCAAAGTGATATTTATCAAAAACCTATACTTATGAAATAAAAACTTGTAGTAATTAAGTTTATTAATCTAAAAAAAGAAGAACTTGTAAATTTTAGTAAAAGTTCTTCTTTTTAGTTATTACTTTTTATATAAAACCTGGTTTTATTTCCCCGTAAATTTTTAAATAGATTAACTATTTTAAGTCTACCTTATAAATTTCTGCTATAAATATAGCATTTTAAAAAATATATTAATATTTAATCAACTTTTTGCATATTTATGCAATAAAACAAGTATACTCAAAAGACAACAAATATTTTATCGTACCATTTCAGCACAATTTGTGTGATTAGCCACTTCCTTATTCCCACTCAATACTATATCGATTAGCCCTAATACAGAGTCTTTATCTTCTGCATATGTAGGAGAATTTATATCCAACACAAAATCAAATTTACTTTCGTCATACTCCTTTGATAAATTTACTATTCCACTTTTTTCTAGCATTGCAATATTTTCATCATTCAGTGAATTTCTTTGTTTTAAGTTAAAAATAACAGCCTCATTTGAAGTTTTCATTAAAATCTTAATATCACATTTATCAAAAAATGGAAATTTATCCAATTCAACATAATCAATTATAAGATTTTCTTCCTTATCAATATTCTTGTTAATCTTATAAGGAAGCCTGTATAGAGTATTTAATTTTCTTAAAATTTCATAAGTTTTCCTTTCTATCCTATTTAATTGTTTGAAATTTGCCAAACAGTCAAATGTATGATTATCCAATTTTGAACTCTCAAAGCCCAAGAAAACTTCCAGTACCTTGCTAAAATGCTTCAGTAACTTTATATTATATTTATCTACCTCTATATATTTAAAATTATATTTTTGCGCAAGTTCTTGGGATAAAGTTGATTTCCCACTTGCACAAATTCCACATATTCCTATTATCATAATTTAACTCTTTTGTACCTTTTTAAATTATATGAACCATAAAATTACTATAAACTATAACTACATTGTACCACATAAATAAAAATTGTCAATACTCCAATTTTTATCAAAATAACGAAAGTAAAAATTAAATATAGAAAGTAAAAATTAAA
>CALWKL010000008.1 GCA_944381255.1 uncultured Clostridia bacterium
AACCTCAATCCAGAAGAAATACAAGAACGTTATGGAGATAGAATTTTGTCTAGAATTTTCAATAGGCGCACTACCCTAGCAATACCTTTCGACGGAAAAGATTTAAGGCTAAATAGTAAATAAAAAAAGAAGTCAACTAATCAAAGTTGACTTCTTTTTTACTTAATACAAGTTAAGTTAATTATTGACCATCAGCTACATCGCCATTGTTATTAATCTCTGTTGGGTCGATAGAATCAGGAGTAGCTGTAGTCCATTTTATAGTCCATTCGCCATCTTCAAAGTCAAACATAGGAGCAAGGCCTGCACCATTGACATATGAAGTATAAATAGTTGTACTTTCAACAGATGTGCTAGAAGTATTTATGTTTGACTTACTCAATACACTATCTTTCTCTGTACCATTAGTCAAGTCTCCAATGTATATAGTGCTTGAATCTACATAAGCACCACCAGGTTCACCTGCATAAATATTACTATTTACACTATCCACTGCACCATTATATAAAACTCGACAACAGCCTGTAGATACTGCGAAGTTCTTCAAGACACCACCACTAGCAGTACATACTATAGCACCTGTAGCACCTCGTGTCATAGTTTGCTCTGTTACATCAGTGTATTTGTTGTACTCGATATACCCAGTATTCATAAGATTTAATAGATAAGAACCATTCATTACCACACCAGCAATACCACCCAACAATGCTGCCACACCATCAGTATTGACTGTACCATGGTTAATACAATTAGTTACATAACCTTCACTTACTAGACCGGCTATACCACCAGACACACTAGCTACTTGGCTACTTTCTGCAATACATTTACTACTTACCTGACCATAGTTGATACAACCACTAATATAAGAGTAATATTTTACATCAACATAACCTTGTGAATTATCTGCTGGCTCTTTAAATGAAGCACCAGTGTTTGCTCCTACTATACCACCAGACCAATAACCTTTTACATTACCCTTGTTCTGTTGTGAATCAGCATTTCGTACACCATTGACACAGTTGACAATATAGCCACCATTATTCAATCCAGCTATACCACCTACCATAACTACACTATTCTTATTTTGATTTTCAATCTCTAAGTCTAGTGTATTCGTACAGTTCTCAATGCGTCCTACGAATACCTTCTCATATAATAAGATTGCATCATCACCTTGACCAATTTGTCCAGAAATAACTCGTTGAGAACCTACTAAGCCAGCGAATCCTCCAAAGTAATATTGTCCATTAGTATCTGAAGCTTCTGTAAAGTATCCTTCAACCACTGGCTGACGGTTTCCTGCCTCGTTTAGTTTGTTGTCATCACCTGTTAAATTACAATTAATGATTACACCATAGTTAGAGCCTACGAAAATACCATTGTACATACCTATGACAGAACCTACATCTAGGGTATTTACTTCAATTGTAAGATTGGTAATTACACCACCCATATTACCAAAGACAGTATCATCAAAGATTTGACCATCTTCTAGAGTAATTGGCTCCTTGTAAGAACCGAACAAAGATGACCAAATATATGTAGATGAGCTTCGTTTTTCTTGATAATTTGTGATTTTCTTGCCATTACCATCGAAGCCACCCTCAAGACTCAAGTCTCTGTATTTAAATGTAACACCTGAGTTTTCATCATAGAAGCGTGCTGGGTATGGCACGTTGTTGTTTGCATCTGAATAAGTCAACTGTAGTTCACTCAAATCAGGCAAACGCAAGTCGTTATTCAACTTAAAGTACATCTCTGGCAACCAGAATGAATTTGTAAATTGCTCTACAGTTGTAATAACAAATGGGTCATTACGAGTACCAGTACCAGACTCAAAGAAATTAAATTCGATTCTAGAAGCATCTAGATTAATAGCAGAACTACCAAAAGCAAGACCTTCACTATTCAGCACAACCATAGACATATTAGTATAAGTACCTAATTGCCATAGAGGCATACCACCTATGATTTTACCATCTACAGACAAGTCATCATCTTGATAAGCCTTGGCATCTACAAACTTCATCTCGGTTGTTTCGCCATTATTCATAGTATAGGTAATCAGCAATTGGTCTCCCTCGACTATACCAATATCATCATCACTGCTAGAGATATTGATACTACAACCTGTAAGATCCCAAGAAATACGCACACCACCATTAATAGTATCATATTTAAAGGTACCATCTGCTGGAGTATTTAGTTTTCCTGCACTGAAGTTGTAAGTATTACTATTTAAGTATAGTATGCTTGCACCTTCACCATCACTTACACGATTTGCATTAGCATCTACACGAGGCACTGTTCCTGCTACATATGCACTCATATCATAGATGTAAGTCAAGTCAGTCTGTCCAGTATCTGCCACTCTAGGCACACTGTATACCTGCTGTCTCAATAGCACTGTCTCAGATGCTGCAGGTTGCACAACGACATCACCTAGACGCACTACACGGGTTATATTAAAGTATAATTGCTCTTCTTGGTCTAGAGCTGTAAGTTCATCGCCCATATTCCATGCTAACTGACCTAAATTGTTAATATATAGGTAACGGTCTGTATTATCCTTTGTACCAATATCGGCAAGTTTTGATACTCGTGTGAGAGGTATTTCATTCCAAGCAGTATTTACATATCCCTCTAGGGCACCAGCTTTGGTAGGATTACCAGCAAACCTTACATATATCTCATCTATGATTTCACCCTTAACATCATTGTTGTCGCTGAAATTATAAGTTTTATCTGTGAGAGCAATTGTCTCTGTAACTGTACCATATTTATATTTTAGGTCATACTTGTTAATGGTATTTTTAACATTTGTCGCCCATACTAAATTACCATTTTCTACACCCAAATCATCTATAACACCAGTATATAGCAACTTGAATGTACCGTACGCATCACTGGTTAAGAAGATTTCATTGTTACTATCATTAGCCCCATACCAATTGTTACCTATTGAGTAAATAGTTACAATATACTCTCCAGCGCTGTCTGCACCTTTCCAATATTCTGATGCATAGAAGTAATTTTCTTCATCTAGGTCATAGTAGATAGTTTGCATAGCTTCTTTACTCTGAATGCTAAGCATGTATTGAGTAGCACCAGAAGTGTCTACCCATTTACCAGTATCACCACTATCACGGAGTCCAAAATCAAATTCCCCATTTTCTACAATTCTAGAGTAAGCACCGGTACGATTTACAGTTACATCACGAGGAATACCAGCTGAAGTATATACTTGATATTTTAATTCTACCTCACCGAAGTCGCGATTTGGAGCGTACAACTTGTTTACCCAAACAGGCGCTGATAGATTACTGCTTAAGTATCCTGTAGTAACCTGCTTGCCATCACGAGTGAATGTGCCTCCACGAGTTGTCTCACCACCTACGATTTCAAATTGCATCTGGAAAGCGCCGTAATTATTAGCAAAACTCAGGTCAGACAGAACTTCGGAATATGCTGTACTATCTGCTACTCGGTCTACCACCAACTTAGTAGCATTCTGACCAGTCAAGTAAATTCTATAGCCACTCGCACCGTTTACATCGTTCCATGCTACTTGACCATCTCTTACATACCAGCCATCAAAACTTGTTACATTGGTAGCATACCCAGAAGGGTCTAATATAGCACTAACTGTATTTGGTGTAAGTTGTGCTAACTTAGTAACTACCACATCACTTAAAA
The DNA here is from genome assembly GCA_944381255.1 of uncultured Clostridia bacterium. GTDB lineage: Bacteria > Bacillota > Clostridia > Christensenellales > UBA1242 > UBA7867. The sequence continues at coordinate 3,700 of CALWKL010000008.1, forward strand.
CGGTAGGAGAACTTACTAGATTTGCACTATTTCCACGAGCCATTGTAGTTACCTGATACCATACTCCAGGCTCCATTTCGCTCTCATCGATTTCATAATATTCATCAGTAGCAGATAATTCGGCAGTAAATACTCTACCTGTTGGGTTAAGTGTCAATTCACTTCCAGACAGAGTCAACTCGCTGAATACTAGGTCCACACCCTTGCTAGATGAATTTGAATTATTAATCTTAATACTGTTACCAACTACATTGATAGTAGGAGCAGTATAAATCACCATTGATTGTCTCTTGCTTATCCTACTCTCCATCAAGAGATAATTGACTCCGTCCTTGATTATAGAATCGATAGGCTTGCCTAATTCATCTAGTTTGCGCACAGTATTAATATAAATTTGATATTCGCCAAAATAATTGCCTTCATCAATATCTTGAATATTTGTAATATTTCCTTCATTCTCTAGAGGCTCTGCATTAAATAAGTTGAGCGAATATTTGCCACCTAATTCTTGGTTATAAGGAACTTGATAGATTAACTCTACAGTTCTTACACCATCTAGGAATTTTTGCAGAGTAATTTGGTACATTGAGTTTTCATTCTCAGTCGTTACATTCCAATTTAGTACAGGCTTGTCATCTTCATCAGCAGACATATATACACCTGCTGGTTCTGAGAACCTTGAGAAACTTACCGCATCAGAATACTCGCTACTCAAATATCTAGTGATTGCGTTATCCAAGTTGTTTTGATAACCTACTTGTTGCACCTTGACATAATAATCTCCACCAGTCCAGTTTTGAGAAATATTGTAGTATCCTCCATCTGTGCTAGCATCTACTGTAGTTTGTACCAAAATTTGGTCTTTTGCCACAGCTGATTTTTGACAAATCATAATGTTGTATGAAGAAGCAGAATTATTGTAAGTTCCACTTGTCCACTTGATAGCAGAGGAAGTAATCTCAAAAGCAGAAGTATCCAGTTTTGGCAATTTGTAAATAGTAACTGTACTATCCTCAGGGTCAGCACTTGTACCGGTATTCCTCTCATATGTAGTTACATTACTACTATACACTTTGTTTATATTGTCATTCAATGCTTGAATTTTGATAGAAATAGGATTTTCTATTCCGCACCAGATATCTTCACCACGCAAAGACAATTCTGACAAGGTTGTGCTAGTATCACTGGTAACGAAGGAAATAGATTGACCAGTCCTTGTATTTGTAACTGTTACATTAAATTGATTAATTCGTGAAATTATGCCATTGAGAGTAGCATAAGAATTTGTCCAAGAAATAATTCCGTTGTCGCCAACCGTGATTACAGGATTCTCTAACTTACATATCTCTATACCATCACTAGGGTAACTGGTAAGAGATGAGTCATCATCACCCCAAGCTTGCACTACGAATTGATAATTACCTGCAAGTACCAGGCTATCACTGAATACAGAATCAGAGAAATCTAATGAAGGATTATAGCGATCCACTGGCACTACATTAGCTTCAGTAGCTATTGGCACTGATTCTCCATCTTTGTAAAGTGAAACAGTATATCTATTTATTGAGGTACTAGAGGCAGTCCAAGATAATGTATATCCTCTTATATCCAAGCCCAAAGGTCTAGCAAGCATCTTGACTCTTTTTGGCTCAGAGAACTCAGAATTAATAAGATAGGTGTCTGGGCTACCTTGTACAGTAATACTACCACCCTCACTCACTCTACTAGACACGACTTTAGTTTGAATAGAGATTGAATAATTAGTATTACCAGTTAAATTACTTATTACTGTCGAAGTAGTATTAATATCATAATCATCAGTCAATACTGCTTCACCAATTTTTATTACATACCTAATAGCAGCATTGTATCTACCTACATTATCATCTACATAAGGGTCCCAAGTAAGCACACCATCTACCACTCTTAGATTTTGTGGGGCTTGCATTTGATAAGTCTTTATAGTGTCAGACCAGTCTCCATTAATATCATAGGTACCACTTGTATTTGTATTTATTGCGCGTACAGAGAAACTGTAGAACCCATCGCCATCTACATCTGCTAACGCATTAGTTAGATTTAGCGAACCACCACCAGCACTTACCGTCTTGAGCACTTGCTCACCATCGGTACGCATAATACGGACTTCTACAGAATCGGTAGAGATGGTATTTCCCTCAGTGTCCACAGTCTGACCATCAGAATTTCTCCAACTCAAGTTACCATCTGCTACTGACAAACATTCTGTTGATACAGTGCCGTACTTTGAAATAGCAATTTTATCACTATTTTGACTCTTAATTACATAATCACTATTATCATCTGATACATAGATATATACTTCTCCAGACCTGCCATTTGTAAAATCAGCAGACTCTGGCTCATAATTATATGATACTTTATTTGGTACGGTCTCTATCTCATGTATTTGACCAGAAGTGAATACTAAAGTATACTTTTCGGCATCTGGTATAGCGTCCCAAACTAATTCACCTTTTGAAACTCTAAGATTAGGTGTAGCCAGTTTTATAAGTACTTGCTCAGCTTTGCGCACTGCACTATTTTCAAAATTGCTATTTATATCAGCTTGAGCAACAATTTTTATATAATTATTACCCACATTCCATATTGGAGCATTGTTGATAGAATTTGTCTGGTCATAAGAAAGGATAATCTTGGTATTATCTTCGCCCATCACATCGTAGAAAAGCGTATCACTGGAAGTTAGATAATCTTCAGCATTGCTACTAATATAAACTTTGTACCCTATAGCATTGTTTACCTTGTTCCAAGAGATAGTATATGTATTATCTGTGTTGTTTGGACTAATCATTATCTCGCCAGAGATAGCTGAAAGTTGCTTTTTGGCACACACACTACTACCGCTGTCCATGTATACAAAACTTGTTTGGCTAGTGCCCAATGCATACAAATAAACATCATAATTATCACTTGTCTCAATCAAGTCATAATTGTCGATTTGAGTTAAATCATAAGAAGTAGTACCGTATGCATCTATAACTTGCACCAATGTATTAGTTATTACATTTTCTTCATTTTTACAATCAATGCGTATTAAGTATTTATCTGCATACACTACAGAATCCCAACTTAGCACTTTACTAAAGTTAGACTCACTGTTATAAGAGGAAATACGAAGATTCGTAGGAACTGTTAGTTTACCTACCTGTACTACATTTCCGTATCCAGAACCGTATATATTTTCAGTTACACTTTCTTTTGCTCTAAATACTACATACACAGGATCGTTCATTATATTACTAGGAACTTGTACTACTAACTTATCTTCTCTAATTTCTGCATCAGCAATAGCGGCGTCCCATAATTCTTGTTGCACACTAGGTAGTGTAGTACCCGTTACTGGAGTAATTCTAGCTTCATAATCATCTATGCTATCAGTATTTTTAAGCAAACTAAAGCTTAATTCGTATGTTCTAGGTTCTAGGCTCTCTACATCTCCCACAGCAGTAATCTGCAAATCATTAGGCTTACCGATTTTTGCAAAATGGAAATCTGCAGAAATCATTGAGTCATTGTAAAGCACATTCCCTTCATCACCTAAAGCACGCAAATTGACAGTGTATTCACCCTCAGGCAAATCGGTATAATATGTAGCCGTAGTTGCAAATTTACCAAGCGCTTCGCCATCACGTGAAATAGTTAATTCATACTTTGGTGCGAATGACTCAGAACTATTTGCCTTGACTGCGTCCCAAGTAAGTCTTGTACCGTCATAGCGTATATTTGTAGGAGTAGCCAGAGTCTCTTTTGAACTTACTACATTAACTACTGCCACAGCAGATAAGGCACTAGCATTATCTTGAGAGATAATGGTAACATTACAAGAACCAGCTCCCACTGCAGTAACTACACCGTTGTTGTCGACAGTAGCGACATTTGGATTGCTAGTAGTGAATTTTACCGTCTTATTATTTGCCTCTTGAGGCATTACGGTGTATTTCAAAGTGTATTCCGACCCATTAGGCAAAGGAATGGTCTTTGACTCATCATCAAGTAAAATATATGACACATAAATCCTATCGTCCCAATTAATCGGTAGGTCATCATCATTATTACAAGCGACTAGCAAAGGCGCTGCAAACAAAATTAGCAAGCCTACCAAAAGGTTCTTGATTTTATTCATTATCTGTATATCTCCTATTTTCTTATGTTCTCTAAAAATCAACAAAAAAATTCAAAAAGCCCGTAAATTTTTTTGATAATCTTCAATCCAACAACTTTTGTCCCAAAAATATCAAGGTAATGGTGCTCCCGAGCCGATTCGAACGGCTGACCTTTGCCTTAGGAGGGCACTGCTCTATCCATCTGAGCTACGAGAGCATAAGAGTAATCTAAGCACTGCAACCTTGACAATTTATTATATCAATACTATGAATACTTTGTCAAATCAAATCAATAAATTTTAGTAACAATAGTTATGAAATATAACTCAATCACCATATAAAATTTTTACACTAATCATTGTGAATTTATTGATATAATATAAATTCATTGTATTATAATATCCTCTATTTATAAATATTAATTTAACAATATCAATAGTTAAGTAAAGATATTTATAATCAACTTTAAAATAAAAATTCCTATAAAGACATACACATTTAAGTTACAAAAGAAGTCGAATATATGAAATTAATTCTAATCTATCACTACTTATTAAAATTTAATATAAAGTAAATTAAATATATAATGATTATTTAATTAATACATTTTGTTAAAAATTTTGTCATTCTTATTGAAATTACTTGGTAAAAGCATTTTGAATTTGTTATACTAAGATAAAATAAGGAGAACAAAATGAAGAGTTCAACAAAAAAGGTGTTTAAAAATATGATTATTGCAATAGTTGTAATTATAGCGGTATTAGCATTGATTTTCGGCAGTTACGTATTGTACCTCACATGCCAATATTATCGAATTGAAGATAACCTAGAGTTAACAAATTCAAATAATCCTACTACCTTGCTAAGCCTTGATACTGACTATAAAATTACTACTTACAACATAGGCTTCGGTGCATATACTCAAGATTTTACCTTCTTTATGGATACAGGAGTAATGAAAGAAACTGGTGAGGAAACTCACGGTACGGGTAGTAGAGCTAAGAGTAAAGAGGCAGTAATTAATACCACAGCAGGAGCCATTCGTGCAGTTAGTGATTACCAACCAGACTTTATGTTTTTCCAAGAAGTAGACACTTCTTCTCATCGTAGTCATTTTGTCAACCAATATGACCAAATCACCGAAGCATTCAAAGATGGCAATTATGGTACAAATTTTGCATCAAATTTCCACTCAGGATACCTATTCTACCCAATTACCAACCCACATGGCACAGTGAATGCAGGCATAGCTACCTATTCAAAATACAAGATTGATAATAGTATTAGAAAATCTTTCCCAATAGATGAATCTTTCCCAACGAAATTTTTTGACCTCGATAGATGTTTCGTAGTCAACAAATTGCCAATCCAAGGTTCAGAAAAATACTTGATACTTATTAACCTACATATGAGCGCTTATGACAAGGGCGGTGTATACAGAGCCAAACAACTTGCACTATTACTTGATTATGTCGAGAGTGAATACCAGCAAGGTAACTATGTAATAGCAGGCGGAGACTGGAATCACGACATAGCAAATTCTAGTGAATACTTCCCTACTGATGAAGTCGTACCAGAATGGGTCGGCAAAATCAACCACGAGGAACTCCCTAATGGCTTTAGTTTTGCAACTTCCAAAAACAAGCCTACTTGCCGTTCTACAGATATACCATATACCAAGAAGGAAAATGGCGATTTAGTAAACTACTCAGTAGTAATAGATGGCTATTTAGTTAGCGACAACGTAACGGTAACACAGGTACACAACATTGATACTGACTTTAAATTTTCCGACCACAATCCAGTATATATGACTTTTAAACTCAATGGCTAATGCAGTATTTAAAAAACACACCATAAATGCACAAGGTTTTATGGTGTGTTTTTATTTAATTCTTCTTGCTTTCTTCATCGTATTCTATATCAAATGCTTTGAGAATTTCTTTCAAAGATTCTTGCGGATGCAATGCTTCGTTTAGATTAAATCCATCTTTTTGTTGTTGTAATGCTTGAGTAAATTCTATTGGAGGCATGGATAAATCATAAGGTAGCACCTGCCCATAACTTTTTGGCATCTCTACATCTTCTCCATTTAGGTACTTCTGTGCAAGGGTAACTTCAGAATCATTTTCTCTCTGTCTTGTAATAGACTCCAATCTATTACCCTCGCTGTCATAATAGACTTTGACTTCATTCTCTTTTAGAGTAATGCTTGGGTCAATCTTACCGTTAGACACTGGAGCTTTATGTTGCATACGCTCCAAGACAGATTTAGAGTAAACTCGTTCACCCTTCTCATTAAGTGTAGAATTTAGCGTAACAGTCAATGCGTATTGGAAGTCGCCTACCAAGTTATCCAGCTCATCTCCTGGCACAATTCCAGCGAATTTTGAGCGCAACTCTTGCAATACATTTTCCCATTTTTTATATAGTAATTGAACCCTTTTTATCTCGAGGTCATACACGACACGAGAACTAGCTGTTATTTCCTCTGCCTTTTGGACAGCTCGAATAAGCGCTTTAGACACTCTCTTTTCTTTTTCTTTGTATATTTCTAGACTGTATTTTAAATCATTCATTTCTTGAGTCATAGAAATCATCTTTTCATTTTGCCTACGCAACTTCTCGCTATACTCTCGGCGCATTTTTTGCAAAAAATCATCAACTTCGCGCGTAGAGTATCCATTACTTTCTCTTCTAAAATTCTCCATCAACCACTCCTCAATAACTTGTTTGCTCGATTTTCCTTTATATATTTTACGATAAGATATGTGGCAAACGCGACACCGAATATTATGAGAATGATACTCAGCACTTGACTAACTCTCAAACTCCCCCACATTAAAGAATCAGTCCTAAAACCTTCCACAATGCAACGCTCTATTCCATACAATACAAAATAGCCACACATTGCTAGACCTACAATATTTACTTTTCGTAAAATAACCATCAAAATAATAAAAATCAAAAAACACGCCATACTTTCATAAAAGAAAGTTGCATTAAACCAAGCACTTGAGGGCACCGACCCAAAAGCATCAATACACTGTTGTTTTGCAAGTTCGGTAAAATGAGATGAATCAATCTGCACTGCAAAAGGGAAATATTGCAAATCTGGATTGGTAATTAAGTTACCATATGCTTCCTGATTTACGAAATTACCCCATCTTCCTATACCCTGCGCTAGTACAAGACTCGGTACAGCGACATCGGCAACTTTTAGAAAATTCTTTTTACGAATCCAGCAATACAGTGCGGTACCAATCGCACCACCAATCACTCCACCATATATTGCGATACCTCCATTCCATATCGCAAAAGCTTCCCAGCCCCATGGTCCATTATTATATATGATGTAATAAAGTCTAGCGCAAATAATCGCTAGTGGAAACATCCACAAAATCCACTCTAAAGGTTCATCACGCTTAAATCCTCTCACTGGAGCATTTAGACAACCTATACCTACAGCAAGTAGTAAACCAAAAGCGATGATTAAACCATACCAATGGACTTGCAACCCAAAAATTGTAAAAGCAATTGGATCCATCTTAACCTCATAAAAAATTATAATTACATTATACTAAATACTCTAGCAAAAATCAACCAATAAGCAGTATTTAAACAAAAAAGCATAGTAAAACTATGCCTTTATTTAACAGCGCTCGGCAGACTCCCCTTCAGCACTTCTACCATCGCCAGCTTCTCTGTCTTCACTTGTTTCTTCTTCGTGGTCATCGCCCTCATGAGTTTCTCCCTCGTGAGTGTGTTCCTCGCTTTCCTCACGAACAGGCTCGGCCTCTGGAAGTTTATCAAAAATTTCCTTAGCCAATTGCTCCAAGACATTCTCGCCTTCTGTCAATATAGTGCCTCTTGGACTAGTAAGCACCAAGCCACCTTCTCCCCACTCTGTAATCTCTACACCGCCATAACCAAATGCCTCAATTTTTAGTGGGAAAGATAAATTTTTATCAGCTGAATGTTGCTTCAAAGAATTTGACAAACCAATCAACAGTAATGCCAAATCCTTATCAGAGTTGGCAGACAAACGCACCTGCTGGTCAAACAACGGTTTACCTTCGCTATCAGTCTTACCCTCTCCTGTAACAGTATTACGAGATTGATTGCTAATCTTTAGATACCCTTCAAATGTTCTGCTACTATCAATATTGTCGCTTTTTGAGTTCCATTTATCGCTATTGTTAGCGACTTCGGTATTTATCAAATCACGAACTTCGGTAGCAATATTCTCCATAGTGTGATTGCACGCCATTGCATGATTGCGAATTTCCTCTCTACGAGCATCGCTTTCAGTACCTCCACGCGCAATCACAGGACGCATTACACTGCTATAAATCTCTTGCTCTCTAGTAGAAATGAGACGATGCTTCTGCAACCATTTTAGATCACTTTGCAAACGGTGCTCCACCCTTGCACGCTCAAAAGCAGTGTGGTCTTTACCATCTTCTATCATTGCCTTTAATTTATCTCTATTTCTCATTGCACGAGTAAACACACCATATTTGCGTCTTGCGACAGCAGCAGTTACGCAAGAACCTAATATACCAGCACCCATAATTGAGCCTACGACCCAAAGCACGCCTACTGTCCAGCCAGACAATATTCCGGTCAAAATAAATAGCATAATTGAGGCTACAGAACCAGAGAAACCTCCCCATATAGGTCGAACGGCTTTACGGCGCAACTCATATTCATTAGTCTGCATAGCCCTTTTTAATGCCTCTGGGTCGGTAATAGAATTCATTTGCTCTTCATAGGCTTCATATTTTTTTCTGTTCATTTTATTTCATACCCCTATATTGTGATAGAATACAATCATTAATATATTATATATATATTATATTATATCATAACATAGCAATTATTTCAAGGGGCTATCCTTTATTTCATAAAAAGTTATACCAAATTTATGAAACAATTAACTTCAATTTCGTGTTTGCGGGATAAATTTCGATTAGTTTAGGCAAATCACGCTCATTTATCTTGCCTACCACCCTATATTCGTTATCAATTACCGTAAACTCAGTCAAGCTATCAGGAGTAACTGACCCTATGAGTTTATATAGGGGCATACTTTCTAATACTGCTACAGCACGCATTTTTAGTCCACGCTGAATATAACTTGATTTGCTTTCCATTAACCCCATATGACTATAATATGCTTCTTTATCTTTAAGTATTGATACCACCAAAAGGAAGGAACCAAAAACCAATAAAGTAAAATTAGACTCAAAAAATAGCGTAATTACAAAACCTAAAAGTATCAATATAGATACTATTATTCCTAAAATTCTAATCTTTTTTAATGCTACAGGTCGCTTTTGATTTTTGCTTAAAATAGCCAATAATACTCGCCCTCCATCGAGAGGGAACACTGGCAAACAGTTTATTAGTGCAGTGCAGAGATTTGCATAAACGAATGACATTGTATAAAAATACGTAGTAGGCCACAGCCACCATATAGCACACCCAACTGTAGCTAGTATTAAATTAAGCAAAGGGCCAGAAATAGCTACCAGCACCTCATCTCGTGTACTAAAAAATTTACTTTCCCCACTCAAAGAAGCTCCGTGGGGCATCAAGGTAATTTGATTGAGTTTGTACCCAAGTTTACGGGCAACGAAAGCATGCGCATACTCATGCATAACTATAGTAATGATATAACTTAATAACAGGAAGAAATAGTTTAGGTATATAAGCACACTTGCAAAAACTATAAATAAGGGGTGAATTATAATATTAATCTTATTCATATCGATGCCCCTATATCAAATTTTCCAAAACCGAACTGCACTCCTTGTTTTATTTCCTTTGTAAACCCTAGCATATCTACAATCAACCAAAAGATAGCCACTGCAAGAATAGTAAAAATAACTTTGTATACCCAATCTTTCATATTCTCTCTCCTCTGCTATTTGAGTAACCCCACTACCTTTAACCTATTGCATTTTGCTTTACATTTAAATACATAATTACCCTCTACATCTACTTCTACCTTGGTAGAAATTTGTTCGCGAGTTATATCCATATAATGAGATAATACCTTATATACTTCAATTTCCAAAAGTTCATTAAATCGTGTTGGATCAAAGTACTTATCATTAATTAAAATTTGATTTAGACGATTCAAATTGTTCATTACTATCCCCTCTTAATTTTTATATCGAGAAAATTCTCTCTATTGGGTTTTGATGCCATATTGTAGTGAATTGTTTTTGCGAGCGCACAAAAATCTCCCATAGCTGAATCATTCAATTTAAAGAGTTCGCCAGCCGAACAAGATAATGCAGTTATTTCATTAGATTCTCGGATTGTCCCTAGCAATGTTAACTTTAAACTATTAGCAATTTCCTCTGGACTTATCATCATTTTTCGTGATACGAAGTCATTTCGAACTCTATTGATGACCAGTCCTATTTGCCCTAAAGTATAGCCCGATAGTAGGTTTGCCACTTTCCCAGCATCACGCAGAGCAATCATATGTGGAGTAGTTACAATTATTGCTTCGTTAGCACAGAAAACTGCCCGATGAAATTCGAAGCCAATACCCGCAGGACAATCAATAATTATGTAGTCAAAACTTATATCCAATTCTCTTAATATAGCAGATAATGCTTCCGAAGTAACACGACCTACGCTATAACTATTCACACAAGGCAAGAAGTATAACCGAGAGCAAACGGAGCTTTGTACCAATGCTTGACGCACACGACATCTATTTTGAATTGCATCAATCAAGTCATAGTTAATTTTAGTGTCTATCCCTGCCACGACATCAAGATTATTTAACCCTATATCTACATCTAAGATAACTACTCTAGCATCTAATTTGGCTAGATTTAATCCAAGCAGATAGGAGCATGTAGTCTTACCTACGCCACCCTTACCACTAGTAATAACTATACGCCTAGCCATAGTTTCCCCCTCCTTACTATCGGTAATTTTAGTGGAAACAAAGTAAAAAGTAAAGAGCAAGGACTAGCCTTTGCTCTTTTCTACAGAACTTTCAATTTTATTACATATTATGAGAGTTTCTTTAATAATTTTTTATTTACTGCCAATTTGCCTAACCCAACTACAGTACACTCATAATTAGCGACAAATATAGGCATATTTATGTATGTGAGCATATATTCTCTCAAGGAAGCCACATTACTTCCTCTGCCACAAAATATTACTCCTTGTAGAGCCAGAACCTCTTGGATATCTGGAGATTGACGAGCAGTCAACTGATTGACAGCACTGGCAATAAGGTTATAATAATCTTTAATAGCATCGAATATATCCAAACTACATATTTTACATGTTTTTGGAAGTTTGGAATTAATATCTTCGCCATCAAAAGGTAAAGTCATTGACATATTAGGAGCAAGAATTGCAAGATTGCTCTTTACTCCTGCCAAACTTTCATTTTTAAGATTTAGACCATAACGGTAGCGCACTTTGTCAAATATTGCCTGATCAATAATCTGCGTACCAAAATTTATACTCACTGCATCTACTATACCTGCTTGATTTACTACAGCGACATCGGTATTGTCGTGATTGATATCAACGATTAATATGGTGTTTAAGTCATCAAGCGACATACCACAACCCACATAGTCTGCTATAGGATATGGCACAAATTTTACTTCACTAATTCCAGCATAATAAGCTAATGATGTAATATGTTTTTTAAAATTTGCACTCACACCACATGATACCAAGAAAAATGCACTTATATTGGCATTTGGCTTATCCATAGTAACCTTGCTAACGAAGGTCTTGAGCATTTGTCGAGCATAAAATTGCTCGCTACTGTCTACCCCTTCTTTTGTAATAGGATATATCAAGAATTGGTCCATCTGTGTCTTTACTGCTTCAGCGCCACAAGCGACAATTCTTACTCCATCATATTCGTTCTGGCACAAGACTCTACTTGGTTCATCTAATACAATACCTTTACCTTCGCGATAAATAGTAGTATTGGCTGGTGTCAAATCTATACTCAAATTTATTTTTGCCATAATAAAACTCCTATTAATTTTATTTTAGCAATTTTCAAATTTTTTTGCAAATAATTTTATACAAGTATTATCTATAAAATAAAAAACTAAAAGTGTTATGAATAACTTTTAGTTTTTTTCTATCACAATATTTCTAGATTTTTGTTAAATACTTTCTTAAAATCATTGCTTGCTTCGAGCGCGGATTTGACTTCAAATTGAATATCTGCACCATTAGTAACTGTTTTCATTATCACAGAATCACCCAGCACATCACAAGCTAAATCAACTATATTGCCTTGCTGAGAGCGATCTAATGACACAGCGAGCTTGAGCATTGCGGCTAGCTTCCTAACAGCAGACAAGTCTTCCTCTTTTACAATATCTTTGTACCTAACCCACTCACTCAAGCTAAACTCTTCACTATTTTGTGAAGATGCTATAAATGCTGCAAGCACTTGGTCCCTATGAGACAATCCGTAAATTTGCGAACCAAGTATTACAGACAAAGCATCTTTCCTAGATGGATTAAATCTTAATCTTGCGCCACAATCATACATATAACTTGCCACTTTTAGTGGTCTAAGGTAATGTCTACCTAATTTATGCATTACTCGTAATTGTCTAAACAAAATAGCAGCTAACTCATACACGTGTAGTTGATTAGTTACGTAATTTTCCCTAAAGCTTAAGTTTGCGCTTAGACTATATCCTACGATATCTACAATAGGCTTTTCAGCAGTGCTTGGTAAACATTGGCTAAACAAAATGCCTGTAGATATATTTGATGTAGAAATTACAAATCTTGGTGCTTGGAAATACTCCATTGTCGCACGAACAATAGACAGCCCTGCCGCAATAGTACTAGCAGACTTTTCGCTAATTCCTTTTATCTTGGCACGCTTATCAAGTTCAAGACCTTTGATAGCATTGTATACATTATCAAAGTCATTTTTGCTTACTTCGTATGCGTGAGGTAAATCTAGTGGATAACGGCGACCTTTACGGCTAATCTTACCAATACTTTCAAATATTTCGCCTACACCGACTAATTTTATATCTTCAAAATTGCAATTTTCTAGCCAATCAAGAGTCTCACCCATGCGTTGTTTGAAAAAATCAGTCATCTCTTGCATTTGTTGCTCAGGTTTAGTTACGCCTTCCATAAAAAGTCCAGCCAAAGTATCGCAACCATAAGGCAAGGTACAACTGTTCAAAATTGCTTTACGAGCATATTGGACAATGTGCGTATATTCATCATCTACATAAACTATGATACCTTTAGGAGCATCTAGAGAATTTATTACCGCAGTATAGAGAGAGACAACCTCATCTTGCTCTTGGAGCAAGCGTATTTTGAAGCCAGACGCAATCTCCAACTCCTCTAAAAATCCATAATGATTTTTTGCTTCCCTAAACCCAGCAGTTGCATAAGCCACTGCTTTTTGCACACCCAATGAATCGCAAAGCTTACGATACATTTTTACTAATTCTACACAAGCAGACACTTGGGTAGGTTTTATAAACCCATCTCGATTGATATCTTCAAAAACATTTATATCCTCACGGAACTCATCGAATACTTCAAAACAAGTTTCGTTTATTTGCCAAGCGAATACAAGTCTTAATTGTCTTGGGCTCAATTCTAGTAATGCTATTTTTTCCTTTTGTTTATCCAAAGGAATTTTCTTCTCTAAATTAATCTGGCTCAATTTTTAATCCTCTTTAATCTTTATAGCAGAGACAGGACATACCCCTTCACAAGTCTTGCATTTTATGCAAATCTCTGGATTAATCTCAGCCTTGCCATCAGCACCAAAACTTATGGCACCTACAGGGCACATATTGATGCAAGCCCCACAGCCTAAGCATAGATTTTTATCTACCATTTTCCTCACCTCTCTATTTATTTTTAGCAATATATCACACTTTTATGGCTTTTGTCAATACCAAAAGTAGAAAAAAAAATTTTTATATTTTTCCAAAAAAAATTGTGCAAAAACGCTTTATTTATTTATAATTTTGTGATATAATCATTACGGATTTTGAGGCTATAAGCCTATTTTGATTTTTTAAGAAGTCGAAGCATAAGAGCTTGGACTTTTTTGTTTTTATAGCACGCTAAACAATAAAATTATCTTATATTTTAATATTTCTTTATTGTTTAAATTAGCAGTTAATTCACCGTTTTGATATAATTATTCTTTATGCAATTTAACAACTTCTAACTAACACTTTTTTTAAATAACTATAAAAAAATAAGATTTTCGTTAATTAAGAAACTTAACAAACATTTTTTAAAAGTCTATCACAAATCTAATTAAAATAATTAAATAAAATACAAAATAATTTATTTTAATAACAAAAAAATCCTCTTATTTCTAAGGGGATTTTTATTACTAATTATACTAGAGAAAGAATAACTCTCTCAGCAGAATCACCACGACGAGGGCCACACTTCATAATACGAGTGTATCCACCGCCCTGACCCATTTCTTCTTTGCGAAGGTCATATTTTGGGGCAATAACATTAAACATTTTCTCAATTAGAGGGTGCTTAATGTCTTTTGTGCGATCTACATAATCAGCTTTTGATTCATCTTTACCGCGTACTTCTTGTACATCGTAAACTTGAGCCATAATTTTTCTTCTAGCGGCTAATTTCTTTACACCATCGTTGATTACTTGCTTCTTAGTGGTTACTCCATCAACTACGACTTCCTTTTCTACGGTTACCGTATCTTTGTAAGTGTTGATTGCTAGAGTAATCATCTTTTCAGCCACACGCTGTACAGCCTTTGCACGAGCCAAAGTTGTCTCAACTTTGCCATTCCACAAAAGGGCAGTTACTTGGTTACGGATAATAGCATCTCTAATAGATGGGCGTTTGCTCAATTTTTTGTATCCAGCCATTTATTCTACTCCTTAATACTTACATACATTTTCTTTTAGTTTTGTATAAATTACAAATTAGATTAATCTTCTTCTTCTTTTAACTTCAAGCCAAGGTCTTCAATCTTTTGAATAATTTCTTCCAAAGATTTATTACCCAAATTGCGCACTTTTGCCAACTCTTTGTGAGTTTTGCTTGTCAAATCACCCACATTGTTGATGTTAGCTCGTTTTAGACAGTTTGTACTACGTACACTGAGTTCAAGTTCATTAATGCTTAGGTCAAGAATCTTCTTTTGGTCATCTTCCTCTTTAGCAACTAAGAAAGATTGATCAGCCATATTCTCTACCAACTCAATGAAGAGATTCAAGTGGTCATTAAGCACTTTTGCAGCTAGACTAGTAACCTCTTTTGCAGAAGTTGCGCCGTTGGTAGTAACTTCCATAGTTAACTTATCAAAATTGATGTTTTGACCCACACGAGCACTCTCTACATGGTATTCAACAGACTTAACTGGAGAAAAGATACTGTCCACTGCAATAAAGCCAAATGATTCACATGCGTCTTTGTTATCTTTTGCCAAAACATAACCACGACCTCTACCAACGATAATTTCCATATCCAAGGTTGCGCCTGCACTAACATGGCATAGGCTAAGGTCTGGGTTAATAATTTCAACACCTTCTGGAGCAACTATATCTCCCGCAGTAACATCACGAGGTCCCTTTACCTTCAAGGTAAGAGTTGCCTTGAATGAAGGGTCGGTATTCTGTGTGCTTAAAATCAAAGACTTGATATTAAGTATGATGTCTGCTACATCGAGGTCTACACCAGGTACGGTACTAAACTCGTGTTGCACGCCCTGAATGCGTATAGCTACAGGAGCGGCTCCAGGTAGTCCACCTAGGAGCACTCTACGCATAGCGTTACCGATTGTAGTACCGAAGCCACGCTCCAAAGGCTCTATTGTAAACTTTGCCACAGCATTGTTGTTTGATTCTTCAAACTTGATGCTAGGCTTATTAATTTGCATCATAATATACCCTCCATACTTATTATCTAGAGTACAACTCAATAATTAAGTGTTCACTAATGTTGAGGTCAATATCACTTCTGTCTGGATAAGCGATAACTTTACCACTCAAAGTGTTTGAATCAACTTCTAGCCATTTTGGAGCAATAATCTTGCTACCCTTTATATCTTTAAATTGTGCTTTGTCTTGATCAGATGCCTTAACAGCGATTACATCTCCCACTTTTACTGAGTAAGAAGGAATATTCACAGTCTTACCATTTACAGTAATGTGTCCATGGTTTACGATTTGACGACATTCTGCTCTAGATGCACCTAAACCTAGGCGGTATACAGTGTTGTCTAGTCTTCTCTCTAGTAGAGATAGCATAACTTCACCAGTAGCACCTTTTTGACGCTTAGCCTCTAGATAGTACATCTTAAATTGTCTTTCTAGTAGTCCATAAGCGCGTTTAACTTTTTGTTTCTCACGCAGCTGCAAAGCATAACCAGTAGATTTTTTGCGCATAGAAGCCTCTCCGTGCTGACCTGGGACGGTAGGTCTACGCTCGATAGCACACTTACCTGTCACACAACGGTCGCCCTTAAGAAACAACTTGCAGCCCTCACGTCTACACTGTTTGCAGTCTGCACCCGTATATTTTGCCATTTTAATTAACTCCTTTAATTTTTAATTAGCAACGACGTGCTTTTGAAGGACGGCAACCGTTGAACGGAATACCAGAAACATCTTTTATAGATGTTACTTCTAGTCCTACATTTTGAAGTGCACGAATGGCAGACTCTCTACCACTACCAGCACCTTTTACAAATACAGCAACTTGGTTGATACCCATATCCTTTGCTTTTTTACCAGCGGTCTCAGCCACCATTTGAGCAGCATAAGGGGTATCTTTACGAGAGTTGCGGAATTTTAGACTACCACTACTACTCCAAGCAACTACATTACCTTCTTGATCGGTAATAGTAACCATATTATTGTTGAATGAAGACTTGATATGTACTTGACCTGTACCCAAGTTTTTGGTAGCTCTTTTTTTCTTAGTTGATTTTTCCATATTAATGTTTAATCTCCCTTATTAACCTTTCTTACCTACTTTAGTTTTACCTCTTGATACAGTCTTGCGAGGTCCTTTGCGAGTACGAGCATTTGTTTTTGTGCGTTGACCGCGTACAGGTAAGTTACGACGGTGACGGATACCACGGTTACAACCTATCTCCATCAAACGCTTGATATTTAAGTTTACTTCACGGCGCAAATCACCCTCAACCTGAATATCGCTCTTTTCAATATATTTTGCTATTTTTGCGATATCTTGCTCACTTAGGTCTTTTACGCGTGTGTCTGGGTTGATACCCACGTTTTGCAAAATTTCGTTGGACTTAACCTTACCGATACCATAGATATAGGTCAAACCTATCTCTATTCTCTTCTCTTTTGGTAAGTCCACACCAGCTATACGTGCCATTAAAAAATCCTCCAATAGATTTGTGTTTTGATTTTACAGGGTGGATGCCTGTTATATTTTTATATAAACGATTCGAGCATTAGCCGCGCGCTCGAAATCGGTTATTTTCAAAGTAAAACAAGTTGTGTTTTATTAACCTTGAACTTGTTTGTGTTTTTTGTTTTTACAGATTACCATTACTTTTCCTTCGCGGCGAATTACTTTGCACTTGTCGCACATAGGTTTAACAGATGGTTTAACTTTCATTTTGTTTTCTCCTTGTTTGTTAGTTTTCGTCCGCAGACGGATTAGCTTGTGCTTTACGCACATCAGTACGCCAAACTATGCGACCATGAGTAAGGTCGTATGGCGATAAAACAACAGTTACTTTGTCGCCTACCAATACACGAGTACGAGATTTGTACACTTTACCCGCCATATAAGCATTGACAACATAACCATTAGGCAGTTGAACCTTGAAGTTCGCTCCTGGGAGCGCCTCTATTACTATGCCTTCTGCCTTGATTGCATCATCATTAGCCATACAGTTCCTCCTTAATAATTTTTTTCGCTTTAACAATTGCGTGATAAATCATCTGGTCGTTTATTTTGAGTCCCTTAACTAGTTTTGTAGCAATCTCATCATCTAGTATATTAGTTTGAGTCAAATGGCTAATATTTTTCTGCTTCGGCTTTTTCAAAAATTTTGTTTTGCCGTCGCATACTGCCACCGTTTTTTGATTCAAACCTACGACTACATAAAGATTACCCTTGTCATGACCTTTAGTGGATACCACTATTGAGCCAAGAGCAAAACTATCCATTTAGTCCTCCTCAAGCGTCATTATTTCTACACCTGTTTTGGTAATCAACAAAGTATTTTCATAATGCGCTGCCCATTTACCATCACGAGTACGGCAAGTCCAGCCGTCTGTACTAGAAATCTTGATATGGCGAGAACCCATATTAACCATAGGTTCAATACATATAGCCATATTTTCTCTCAAACGGTAGCCTGTACCCGCTACACCATAGTTCGGAATGCCTGGGTCTTCGTGTACAGATAGACCTATACCGTGTCCCTGCATTTCGCGTACCAAAGAGTAACCCTTTGGCTCTACAAACTTTTGCACAGCCTCACCTATATCACCAACATAACTACCAGCTTTGAGACCTTTGATAGCCTCGAAGAATGATTGTTTTGTAACTTCTATAAGTTGCTTTGCTTCATCAGAAATCTTGCCTACAGGATATGTTCGGCAAGCATCAGTGTGTACACCCTTATATTGTACTCCTACATCTACACTGACGATATCGCCCTCAGCGAGCACGGTATCATCAGGTATTCCATGCACGATTACATCGTTTACCGAAGTACACACTGTAGCAGGAAATCCCATGTAATTTAAGAAAGAAGGCTTGCATCCATGACTAACTATATAATCATGTACCCAAGTATCAATCTCCTTAGTTGTGATTCCCGGTTTAATCACATCACGCAGACCTACGAAAATTTCTTTCATAATTTGTCCGCTATGACGCATTAACTCAATTTGATGAGGTGTCTTAATTGTAATCATAAGGTTACGCCTTACCTTTTGTTTACTTTTTTGTTTTTTGTTCTGCAAAAAACTTGTCAATTTTTTGACATATTTCGCTGAACACATTTTCTTTGCTTTGATCGGCGTTTATTCTGATCAATTTGCCGAGTTTGTCAAATTCATCTAACACTGGCACAGTCTCACGAAGATACTGAGCAATTCTAAAATTGACAGTCTCGATATTATCATCATATCTGTGCTCAAGTGTCGCTCCGCACTGCTTACAAATATTATCGGGCGACTCAGCCACCGATGTAACAGCTCTACAAACAGGACAAATCAAGCGATTTAACGTTCTGCGTCTTAGCACGTTATAATCGGTAACTTCGAGCGATATGACAGCATCTAGTGTTACTAGTTGCATGAGTTTATGATACTGATCCATATTGAGTGGAGCAGTATCAATAATAAAGCCTTCATCACTAGGGAAAGAATTAAGTTGAGATGCTAGCACATCCATGACTATATCGCTAGGCACAAATTTGCCAATGCTAGTGTATGCATACATAATCTTACCAACATCAGTTTTATTTCTAATTTCTGCCTTAACGATATCCCCCACAACTACATGGTGGAGATTGTAGTGTTTTGCAATTCTACATGTATTCTGACCCTTGCCACTACCAGCTGCGCCCAATATCGCTAACTTCATTATTCCTCCCAATAAATCATTTTATTGAAATTTGATTACTTCAAAAATCCACGATAATTCTTCATTAGCATTTGAGCATCTAATTGTTTATCGAATTCAAGTGCAACACTTACAACGATCAGCATACCAGTTACACTAAATGCACTCAACATAGTATTTGAATCGGCAGCACCGATACCAAGTCCTAGTACTGAGAATATTATAGTAGGTATGATGAATATAATAGTTAAGTAAGATGCACCAAAGAATGTGATTCGATTGTTGATTTTCTTTAGGTAATCCATTGTTGGACGTCCAGCTCTGATACCTGGAATAAATCCACCACTTTGTTGCAAGTTTCGTGAAATTTCTTCTGGATTGAATGTGATTTGAGAATAGAAATATGAGAAGAAGAATATGAAAATTGCATTAAAGATGAAGTACAGAGGCTGACCTACACCCACATATGTTGCCCACCAGTTATAAAAAGCCGTGTCTGGCCAGAACATCTGGAAAAGCAATTGTGGGAAAGTTACCAAAGCAGTCGCAAAAATGATAGGAAGCACACCGTTACTATTTACCTTGATAGGTATCATAGTTGACTGTCCACCGTACATTTTACGACCTTTGACTTGTTTTGCATATTGTACTGGAATTTTCCGTTCTGCCAAATCTACGAAGACAATGGCTCCGAAAATTACTAGCATAATAGCAATAAAAATAATTATGTCCCAAAGTACAGTAATATCAGATGCACCGGTAATTAGGTTTAACAAAGTTAATCCTGCGCTTGATACGATACCTACAAAGATGAGGAGTGAAACACCATTACCTATACCAAGGTCGGTAATTTTTTCACCTAGCCACAAGGTAAACATACCACCAGCGACCAGTACTAATACTATAATAGCAGGCATCAACCAAGCAGCGGCACCGCCACCGAAAATATCAGTCTTGATTGCTCCATTACTATTTAAAGCAACAACGATTGCAATAGCTTGTATCAAAGAGAAGACAAGCGCAGCAATACGAGTATAGAACGCGATTTTTTTACGTCCTTCCTCTCCAGAACGACTCAGTCTCTCTAGAGGAGGTATTGCAACTGTAAGAAGTTGCATAATGATAGATGCCGAAATGTATGGCACCACACCAAGAGCTAATAACGAACCATTAGCCAGCGCGCCACCAGAAACGGCACTCAGTAGAGATAAGAAATCTCCACCAGATAAATTGCTAAGTATACCACCCTCGCCTACATTCAAGCCAGGTATAGGTATCCAACAACCAATACGATAAACTAGCAAAATCGCTAGTATGATCAATAACTTTTTCCTAATGTCTTTTTGCTTAAAGCCATTAATTAATGTTTGAAACATTATGCCTCCTCAATTGTTCCGCCAGCTTTTTGAATCTTTTTAATAGCTGACTGAGTAAATTTGTTGGCTTTTACTGTCAAAGCCTTATTAAGTTTACCATCGCCAAGTACTTTTAAGCCATCTTTCTCGATTTTGCTTATGATTCTCTTTTGCTTTAATAATTCTGCAGTAACTACTGTCCCCTCATCAAAGCAGTTAAGCTGTGATACGTTTACAATTGAGTATTGATTCATAAATTTACCATTGGTAAAGCCACGCTTACCTAGGTGTAGCATAAGAGGCATCTGTCCACCCTCGAATAGAGGACGAACTCCACCGCCTGAACGCTTGTTTTGACCATTTTCACCACGGCCAGATGTCTTGCCCAAGCCTGAACCACGGCCACGACCTACACGGCGTGGACGGTGCTTAGAATTGGCAGCAGGAGATAATGTGTGTAATTCCACAATAAACCTCCTATTCTGTCACCTGTACAAGATGCTCCACGACCTTAATCATACCACGGATGCAGTCATTGTCTGGCATCACTTTGGTTTGATTAATCTTGGTCAAGCCCAATGCACGCAATGTCTTGCGTTGCTTTGGATTGGTGCAAATTGCACTGTGAATTAATTTGATTTGAATTTGCTTTGTCGCAGTAGACTTACTTGTTTCTTTTGCCATGATACGCCTCCTACAACTCTTCTACTTTTTTGCCACGGCTAGCAGCAATTTGTTCTGAGGTGCGCAATGCTTTGAGTGCCTCAAAAGTTGCTCTAACAGTGTTTATTTTATTATTACTTCCGTGGTTCTTTGCTGTGATATCCTTGATACCAGCAAGTTCCAATACAGGACGTGCCGCACCACCAGCGATGACACCAGTACCTTGCTTTGCAGGCATAAGCATAATCTCACTTGCACCATACTTCAT
>CALWKL010000009.1 GCA_944381255.1 uncultured Clostridia bacterium
GTGACAAAGCATCATTATCTTACGTAGACCCTAGCTATACCTATTATGAATGGGAACAAGTGGGAACTGATGAAGATGGGAATCCAATTTATGACTGGGTAGCACATACAGGATATTACGAGATGCTAGGTAGTGGAACTCCTCACACTTTTACTAGTAGTGTAATTTATAAATTCGGTTACGAGGAAACTATTGATACTCTAGTATCAGATATTTTGGGAACATACGATGGGGATACTTTACTAAGTGCAGGATTTGTACATACTTTTCCAAAATACACTAGGGTAGAGATCGCAGACTTGCAACCTTACAACTTTATCTATTCAGAGCCAAAAGAAGAGTTGGAAGAAGGCGAGAGACAGCACATCACCAGTATGGATTATCGTGAATATAATTCGGTAATTATTTATCCAAACGAAGGTACAGAAATTGTACCTCAAGATGAATCAATCGATACTTTTGCTGATGAAGAGACAGGGGAGCAACCAGAAAACAAAAATTGGCTATTTGATTTGGTCGAATTTAGAATAGACAGCGTGCAAGATATTACTTTAGACATCTATTTGAGAGTGCATTATGGCTCAAAGGTAAACCCTGATGGTACTACTACTCCTGCTAAGAATGTGATATTGCATATTACTAGAATTTGTACTGATTCTACTAAAGACCAAAATTATTATCCAGGTAGCGAGACTGATTGGGGTAATATCACCGATGATGAGAATTGGGGTAATATAGAAATAGAAATCGATGAAGATGGTAATATCAAGTTGCCTGAAGATTATGGTCCTCAAAAAGAAGATTTCTTCGATACTACCAAGACTAATTATCGTTTGGTTGATTTGGCTGCATTGACAGAAAGCGATGACTTTGATACATTTGTAAATGAAATCAATAATCCGTACACTATTGATGACCCGACTGCTGATTCTTTCCGTCAATTTTTCCATGAAGTAAAGCAATTTGATGAGGAAAATAAGCCTCTACCAGTAGAGTACGGTACTATTACTCATCATAATGTTTTCGCTGGTAAGTTAGGTAGCAACTTGTCTATTGATACCCCAAGTCATCTAGAGTATTCCTTGGGATTTGAAAATTATTTTGGGGATATGGTGAGTCTAAATGACAAGTATCTTTGTCAAGAAGATTGCGATTTTGTAGAATTTATTTTTGATGTGCAGAAAGATCCTCAACTGGGTGCTAATTATGACTATTCATTCAAATTTAGTATTAGTATGGGCTACACTGGTATGGAGGATAATGACTTTGAGTTTGATACTCCAGCAGAGCTTGAGGATATCAAAAGTCAGAGTTAGTCTCGCTTGATTTTATGGCTATATAATATGTCGATTTGCATAAAAACTCAGAAAAAAGCAAAATTTATACATAAATGATAAAAAATGTCTTTTGATACTTGATTTTGTAATTTTAATTTGTTATACTTTAACTTGAAATTAACTTGATTTGTAAACTTATATAATTTGGAGAAGGGGGTAAAAGTGAGTACTGTCGTGTCCAGCGGACAAAATGCGTTATTTGGAATTTCTGATATACTAAATGGCATATTGAATGCTTTGTCCAATCTATTCAATAAATACATAGTTGATCCAATAGTAACGTTCTTCTCTTACATTATTGGTATGCTGTTTTACGGCTTGCAGATAGGTATGTTTTATGTCATAGATGCGATACAGATGGTTGTGCGCAAGATTGCTGGTTTGCCTGCTTATAGCGTGAATGGTGAAAGGACTTATGGATACATTATAGATGGTGTAGAGCGCAATGATGATTTGGTAATGTACATACTTGAGAGTGATACTGTGCGACAAGTCTTTGTGTCTATACTTATAGCCGCAGTTTTCTTGCTATTTATCGCTACAGTTGTCGCAATTCTTAAGTCAGAAACTGATAGCAAGAGCAATGCAAAGGGTCCTATATTTAGCAATGCTATCAAGTCTATTGTATACTTCTTTATGGTACCAGTAGTTTGCTACTTAGGTATTATAGTTTCTAATATTGTATTGCGTACCTTAGATGGTGCTACTAGCCGTGATGCAATATCATTTAGTTCTCAAATATTTGCTGCAGCCGCGTATGATGATAATAGGATTCTCACTGACAATGAACTGGCGGTGGAAATATACAAGGCCAATATTGTGCCAGGTACGGCTCAAATTAGTGCCCAAGAATTTTATGCCGATGGTGAACAAAAGGAAGCTACTGATGCTGGTAGAGAAAAGTTAGCGGCACTAGTAGATGATGCTTTCTTGCGAGGATTGAGTCCTGTAACGGACGGCTCGTTTGCTGATAGTGATGCGCCAAGAGTATCTGTAGAGATTACCACGGTAGGTAGTATTGGTATCGGCACTCGCACATATACATTTGACCGATTTGATGTCAAAGACTATGCTTTGGTATTCAAGTTCTATAATGTAATTGGATACAATTACCTCATAGGTTATGTCGCAGGTATTACGATATTAGTAATGTTATTACAACTCTTGATAGGTATTATTCGCCGTGTATTTGAGTTGGCTGTGTTATTTGTTGTCTCTCCAGCGGTGGTCGCTTTGATGCCACTAGACGGTGGAGATAAATTTAAAACGTGGAAGGAAAATTTCATAAAACGAGTGTTCTCAGCTTATGGACCTATCATAGGTATGAACTTGTGCTTTATGGTGCTCGAATTGATGCAAGGCATCACATTATTCTAGACAAAAGGAGTGATTAGTTATGGATTTTACAGGTTTGTATAATGCTATTATGCAACTGATTTTTATTGTAACCGGTTTGGTATCTATCAAGAGTCTTACCGATATGATCACTCAACTTGTCGGACAAGGTGACGCTCTAAAAGATGGTGCGGACACTAGTAAAGAAGTTGCTAAGCGCATAGGGCAGACTGCAGCAGTCGGTGTAGCGGGTGCTGGGTTGGCTATCAAGGGTGCTAAATTGGGTGCAGGTGTCGCTCGTAGTGTCGGTACTGCAGTTGCGAACTCAAAAACTGCAGATAGAGTGCGTAGTGGGGCTGGTGCTCTTAGAGACAAAGTAAGCGCAAAAGTTGCCCCTCAGAGATCATGGTATCGCAACATGGAGCGTAATGGTATTGATCCAGAATTAGCAGCGATGATAGGTGTTACGCCACCAGAAAAGGGTAGAATGGAGGCTTGGGTCGGTAGGCGAGCTGAATCGATGAGAAATAGGCGTGATAGAGTAAGTAATTGGGCTGGGGATCAAAGAGATAGAGTCCATGATTGGGGAGATAGACATGGAGTCAATCAGGCTGTAGCTAATGCAAGACAAAGAGTGGTAAACGCTGGTGGCTGGGTAAAGAATACTAGAGTAGCTCAAGCCACTAGTAATGTAGCGCATAATATCGCAACAAACGCTCCAGGGGCTATAAATGCAACGGTAACAAGTGCTAAGGTTAACTTAGATCAAGTCAAGAAAGATAATGCACAAAAATGGAAGTCTTTTGCAGAGACTGGTCAAGAATTTAATAAGTTATGGGGTTCTGTTACAGGACTTACAGGTTTCTATAAGCAAATGGAAAATGATGATGCTGTAATCGGTGGCGACGATGGTAGAATTCATAGATTTATGAAGTCAGTATTTAAATTCAAGAATGATAAAGAGAAGGGTATTGAAACAACACAAAAAGCTGCAGTTACATATGCTAATACTTTCCAACGTATGCTAGGACATACAACTCAAATTCGTGGTGCTGATGGACAAATGCATACTGTAGGGGGCTTGAATACTGTTAACTTGAATGCTGACAACGTTCAGCTGCAAGGACAAAATGCAAGTAATCAAGTAAATCATATGCATATTGACGGCGAACAAAAAGTTGAAGTTAAGTCTATGCCTGAGGTTAAGCTAAAGGGCGATACAAAGATTAGTTTGAATGATGCACAAGTCAACAAAATTATTATGGGTATGGCTTCTTTATCTAGAACTGAGCAAAGTATAGTTGAAAAACTACAAAACATTTTGGATAATATGGGTTCATAAAAATTCTTTGTGTTTAAATAAGAGCAATCTAAAAGTTCATTTTTTAGATTGTTTTTTATTTTGCATTAATATATAAAAATTGTTTTGATTTTTCAAGTATTTATATTATAATTATAGCACAAGATAGTTTAGTGAGGTAAAATAATGAAATATATTCCGCGCAGAACCAAGGTAAGAATGGAATTTTATAAGGGTATTACTTTTTTTGATATCTTTTACTTGGTAATTGCTATCGGTGTATTGTTGCTATTGATATTAAGTTCGGGCTTTGCTACAGACTTAAAAATTTACTTGTCTATGGCTTGGCTCGCTATATGTATATCATTCTTTATAAAGATTGCTGATGACAAGCGAATGTATGAAACTTTGGGCATACTATTTAAGTTCTTTGCTAAGCCCAAGAAATTTAGTAAACATGCAATGAGAAAGCATAAACCTATGGAGGAAATTATACCATATCGTGCAATTAGTAATGATATGATTGATTTCAAAGAATACTTTGCTGTTGTTTTGGAAATTAAACCTATACAGTTTTGGTTGTTAAATCCTGAAAAACAAGAGATGGTAATCAATACTTTTGCTGATGCGCTTCGTTCTATCACTATAGGACAGTCTGCTAGTCTAGTAAAGGTCGCTAAACCTATGGTGCTCGATGGCTTCATATACAATGAGGATAGAAAGTATGATGAAGTAATGGAATTGGCTAATGACAACGTTATGACCAAAGAGGAGTTTGACAGCCGTAGCGTAATATTCGAAGCACGTATGCAAGACTTGAGGGACTTAAGTAATCTAGAGATGACTTTTATGGACCACTACTATATAGTGGTATACGATAGGGACCGTGATGGTCTAGAGACTGCTGCCAACAATATTGCTACTACATTTAGTAGAGGAGTAGTACCTATACATGTAAGTAGGTTGAAGGACCAAGAATTAGCCGTCTTCTTAAAGGCTAATTATGGTCAAAATATAGATGAAAACCAACTTTCACTCATACCTATGGACGAATATGTCGAGTGGACTATGCCTGAAGAAGTTCTCTTTAAAACGAGTAAAACTATCATTGATAATGTGGCATATAGGAATTTTGCTATAATTGATTACCCTCTAGATGTGCCAAATGCGTGGGCAGTGCCTTTCTTTGATATGGCTAATACTAAGGTAGTAGTAAATCTCACTCCACAGAAGAAGGAGAAATCTGAGCAGACTATTGACCGCGCTATTGTAGAGCTAGAAGCGAGAATGAACTCTACATTTAAGTCAAGTAAAACTATTGAATTAACTACACAGAGAGACACCTTGCGAGAATTGATGAATGACTTGAAAGTAGGTAATGAAGATTTGTACGATGTGCATATCCACATTATGTGCCAAGAAGCTATGAAAAAAGATGTGCGTTCTACACTAAAGCAAAATGGCTTTAAATATAGTGAAATGTTTGGTAGGCAGGTAGATGCTTTCGTAAGTACCAATATTAGTAGACTAGATACTGTAGTGGAGGCAAGTAGAAATATTCAGACTACTTCAGTCGCTGCGATGTTCCCTTTCATTTCTAATAATTTGCAAGATGAAAAGGGCTTCTATATAGGTAACAACGGTGCACCAGTATTTGTAGACTTCTTCGTAAACTCTGACAAAGAGAACCCTCTACATAATGAGCGTGTAAACGCAAATATGATTGTCATCGGTAAGTCAGGTTCTGGTAAGTCTTATGCTACCTCTACCTTGCTAGCAAATCTTGCCGCAGATAATACTCGTATATTTATACTTGACCCCGAAAAAGAATATGATGCTTTGACACGAAACTTGAAGGGAAAGTATATTGATGTAGGTAGTTCGGTACACGGTATTCTAAACCCATTCCATATAATGACGACATTGTCTGATGAAGTGGAGGAAGAGGTAGAGTTGACTGGCGAAGAGACCGAAGAGGAACTTGCCGCTATCGAGGCAGCACGACAGTTGAATAGTCAAAAATCAAGCGATTCATACAATCAGCACTTGCAGTTTTTGGAGGAGTATTTTAGGATAATTTTTGAGGGTATGAATGGTGATGCCTTTGAAATTCTAAACTCACTTGTGGTAGAAATTTATAATAGCAAAGGCATAAATGCAAAGACAGACTTGTCTAAACTCAAACCTACAGATTACCCTATATTCGATGATTTGTATAACTTAATTCTCAAGAAAATCGAGACAAATGATGACGCATATATCAAGCGTAATTTACAGATATTGCAGGCGTATGTACAAAAATTTGCTACAGGTGGCCGTAACTCTAACCTTTGGAATGGGCCTACGAGCATTGAGACTGATGAAAATTTCGTTTGCTTTAACTTCCAATCTTTAATTAGTAATAGAAACAGGACGGTCGCTAGTGCGCAGATGCTGTTGGTATTTAAATACCTAGATAATGAAATCTTAAAAAACAAAGACTTTAACAAAAAGTATAAGACCCAGCGTAAGATTATAGTAGCAGTAGATGAGGCCCACTTGTTTATTAACCCAAAATATCCTGTGGCGCTTGACTTTATGGCACAGATGGCTAAGCGTATCCGTAAGTATATGGGTATGCAAATCATCATTACGCAGAACATCAAGGACTTCGTAGGTTCTGCCGACATAGAGCGTCAGGCGAGTGCTATCATAAATGCGAGTCAGTATTCTATGATATTCTCACTGGCTCCTAATGATATATCCGACCTAGTAAACTTGTATAGAAATGCAGGTGAAATAAATAAAGGTGAGCAGGATACTATCGTTACAGCAGAGCGTGGTTGTTGTTTCTTTATCGCTAGTCCATATTCGCGTACGACATTCTATGTTCGAGCAAATGATGCAGTAAAGAAGATTGCAGACATTTAAAAAAAGAGACTTCGCAAAAAGCGAAGTTTTTTTATTAAGAGGTTTATAAATTATTTGTATATGCGACTAAAATTTAAAATAGCATAAAATACTTAATTAATCTAATTTTTATCATATTGTTACTTGATTTAAAAATTTAAATATGAGTATTGATTTTTGCCTTTTCTTATGGTATAATAACTAGGTAAATAGAATAAGTTGTGTTAATGGAGGATAGTTATGTTCAAAGATGACATTTTAAAAAAGTCGTTTTGGTTCACTAAGGTCAAACCAAAGAAATCTGGTCATTGGCCTTTTGGGACACAACGCTATATTGAGGACTTATCTCAAGTAATTCCCGACAACTACTATGGTGATGATTTTGCAAATGCAAGATTGGCTACTAATGAAGAATTCGTAAATACTATAGGCGATGCAAATTTATATCGTCTATTGAGTAATGGTAGTATAGGTGCAGGAGACAGAGCAAGCTTTGCACTAGTTACCCACGGTTATAATACCAATGCAATTTTGGGTAAGTTGCGTAATAGCGAGATAAATCAGTCTGTATATTTGCCAAAGCTTAGGAGAGCACCTGGGTTAAATTTACCAATATTAGAGCACAAAGCCCAACTCGCTAATGATGAGCCTCCTGTTACTGTAGTAGACTTTATTCGTTTGCTCCGTGCAGAGAGATACACTAAGCACCCTGAAATAGTATCTAATTTTAGGACTCCTGCTAGGTTGGACTACGCTTTAGGATTTAAATCGCCCGTTATGGAAAATGGCCGTGTAATCAGCGGAGTGCCTTCTTCATTAAATGAAGATGACAATTTTGAGAAATTATTACAGAATATTTCGGATAAAGTTGGTATAGATTTCCGCGCTGACGAGACATTGGGTCCAAAAGAGATGAAGTTAACTGCCAAGAGATTTTTTGGTGGTTTGGATACTGTAAAGCGTACTTTATCACCTAGCAATAGAGGTATTAACCCTACAGGTTGGCCAAAAAGATATACTTTATCTTATCCAGAAGAGAATGGTTTTGTAGATACTGTCTATGGTATCATTAAGTGCTTGAGCGCTATCCAAGTCAGCAGACTTGCTGATATGTCTCGTGAAACAATGGTAAAGAACCCTACAGCTACCAATCTTCCTTCTCTAGACCTTTTTGATGCAAAAAGAACTAGAATAGTAGGTGCTGCATCATGTTTGGTCGCTAGCGATGTATGTCATATGTTAGGTCTTGAGAGTTCCTTTGCACAGTTATTGAGTGATACATTTAAATTAGAGGCTTGCCAAGAGCTTAGAATGATAGGGGTAGAGAATTATAACAATCCAAACATTATGCCTCTAATAGCAGATTATCACGCGATTGCTGTCAATAATTTTGCTACAGATTTTCAAGTAAAAATGGAAGATTATGCTAAGTCTAGAGGTATTTCTAGCCACGATGCAATCAATTTTGCTAGCCTTTTATATAAGTGCGATGTACAGCCTAAGCCAGTTAGTGAAGCAGCACTAGCAGAAATTGAGGCTTTCGAGCGTGGTATGCGTGATTTTATAGATAAAGTACACGAAGACCCAGAAGATCACGAAGATGAAGAAGATATGCCTCTAGAAGATATCTTGGCAAAATTCTTCGAGCAAGAGGCCTTTAATACAAATTATTATGACCCTAGCGAGAGAGAAGATGTGCCTCAAACTGAAGAGGAAGAGGATAAGCCTTCAGAAGAGTCTAATACAATGAGTGATGAGGAGTTGGCTGAAGTATTGTCATCATTCTTTGATAATCCTGCCTTTGAGCGTACCTTGGGCGAAGATGTTATGGAAGAAAGTGAGGAGACTGAAGAACAACATCACGATGAAGAGCCTGCAGTAGATGAGAAAATGATGCGTGAGATTTTGAGCCACTACTTCAACCAAGATGAATTCAAAACTAAGTATCAAGAAGATAACGCAACTCTAAGCGATGCTGAAAAACAGCGTATCTTTGCTCCATTCTTTAACAATGAAGAGTTCAATACAAAATTGCAAGAGAGTAGTTTGTCAGATGCTGACAAGCAAAAAGTGTATGCTACATTCTTTAATCAAGATGAGTTTAAGCAAAAGTTTGAAGAGCAAAAGTTATCTGATGCAGACAAGCAGAAAAGCTTCGCTCCATTCTTCAATAAAGAAGAGTTCAAACAACATTATGTTGAGCAACAATTGACTGATGCTGATAAGCAAAAAGTGTATGCGCCATTCTTTAATCAAGAGGGATTCAGTAGAGACTTACCAAAGGAATCTTCTAATGACGCTGATGTTTCTCAATCTTTGGCTTACTTCTTTAAAGACAATGATGAAAATAATAGTAAGCCTAGTGAAAATAGCTCTAGCAAAGCACAGAAAAATCTTGATGATTTTGGACTAGAGAATGAAACTAATGAAAATAACGAAGATAGAGAACAAAATGCAGATAGAGAGGAAAAGCCTGAGCAAACTAGTAGTGCAAAAGCAAGTTTCCCTGAGTCTAAATCAAAGGCTAAGCAGAAGCCTATTATCAAAGTTAAGGAGCCTCAAGTTTTACACCCAGGCGAATTGCCAGAAGGTAAGTTGCCAAAATATAGGACAAATGCAGGTAGAGAATGCCGTGATTTCTTATACGAGATAGTTATGGAATATTCTATGGATCACCTCAATGCTACTGCAGATTGTGCTAAGAAGATAAAGGCAACCAAAGATGAGAAGCAACTTGAAGAATTAAAAGAACTTGAAGCAGAGAACAAGGGTAAATCTTCTGTAGGTTCTGTGGCTGGAGCAATGATGTATGCTTTGGCAAAGAACAGAGCACAAACTACTGACTATAATGCGAAGAACTTCCCAAGAGAATCTGTAGCCGTAAGTGAAATAGATAGACTTACACATCATATAATTGAAGAAGTAAAAGAATTTGCACGCCTTAACCCTGAAGCAGTGAAGGGTGATAACATAAGTGTGAAGAAGATTAATCAATACTTTGAAGCATTAGGTAACAATGCGCTGGGTGATTCTCCAAAAGTTACTAGAATTCAAAAAATAGAAAAAGGTCGTGAAATTTTGCGCCTTAGTCTAAAGGACTCTGTGTATGATATCCTAGATAGTGTATCATTACCTGAAACAGGTGAATCAGCTGAAATATCACGCTTGCGTAGTGAAGCGCTAGGTCATACAGCTGGTACACAAGTAAGTAATATTGACCAAAGCGTTGAGCAAGATGAAGGTATTGTGCAAGGCGCTATGGAAAGAGGAAATTAAAGAGTGAGGTGGATTTATGCAAGATTTGACAATTGATGACCCAAAAGTTGTTGAGATGAGTTATACCGTTTTTGAAAAGATTTTGACCTCAATTGATTTTGAAACAAAAGAGGAATTATTAGAACTTGCCAACATTATGGTAGACAGAGTAGAGAATGGGGATTACCCAGAGATATTGAAGCTCGCATACAAAGATGCACATAAGAAAATCGAAGTGCTAAATACTGAGCAGTTGAAAGAGATTAAGAAAATAATCACTCAAGACTAAACAAAACCTCCCTAGGCTAACTAAGGGAGGTTTTTTTGTATGTTAAAATATTTGTTTTTTTTAATATTTTAGGTTATAATAAATGCGAGGAAAAAGTATTATGGTGAAGAAAAAGTTTATTTTATCTATATTTGTCGGCATATTTAGTGTGTTTTTGTGGTATGTGTGTGCATTTTTTTTTGTTAGCAATGTAGGTCTTTATGCTGTGGAAGGTGAAGGGACAGGGTCTGAGGCTGGTACAGAGATAAGTGAATATAATATTCTTTATCTTGATTCAGACGCAGAGCATACTCCTTTGGACACGCCTAATCCTATAAAAATAACTCGAGCAGATTTGCCATTGGTAATATATGCACCTACAAATACCAAGGCTGGCTATGAGTTTAGTTATTGGGGATTTAATAGAGAATATCCTCTGGATACCGATGCCGCTGATAGATTTATCCTCACTACTGATGATTTGGCAAATGCGAATGGCGATACCATAACACTATACGCTTATTGGAATGTTATGCAATATTCTATCAGTGTTAGTTATGGTGGAGTAACTTATGGACAAGTATATGATGTAACTGGATTTAAAAATGTAGATTATAAGATTACAGTAAACGATAATTTTGACCTTACATCAAAAGATTTTATACCTCGTTGTAGTGGACACGAATTTTTGGGGTGGTATACCGATTCAACATGTTCTACAGAAGTTACTAGATTGTCTGGTATAACAAGCGATATATCAATATTTGGATTGTTTCAAAAAGTAGATTTGTATATTATGTTTGCTGATGAAAGTTTAGGGCTAGACCCAATTACATTTCGTGCAGGGATAGATAGAGCTTATGATTACAATGGACAGGAGGGTTTGCTTACCGACATTGTGCCAGTTCGTGAAGGTTATATTTTTGATGGCTGGTATACAGATGAAGATTTTGATGCTACGCACAAAGTAGGAGCATTTTATATATTTTCATCTTCTGAAAATGTGGTGCTCTATGCCAAGTGGATAGCAAAACCTAGTCCTGTCTGGTGGTATCTATTCGGTGGCTTGGGAGGAGTAACCATTGTAGGATTTTTGATATGGTGGCTTCAAATTAGGAAAACTCGTCTTAACTAAATTTGCGTTTAGTGGACATACCACCGCGTATATGTTTTTCGGAAAAGTTGAGTTGCGCTAGCGCACTCACTTTTTTGTATAAATTTGTGTCAATTTTGGGTAGTAGTCTATGCAGATAATTGTGTATGGTACTTTTGCCAACGCCAAAATACCTTGCTGTTTCACGCACGGTAGATTGGTTTTTTAAATAATAATCTGCAACTAATAGCACTGTGTGAGGGTGTGGAGATTTCATCTTGTACTCCTTTTTGTAGTAGTACAATATGCTATTAATCGTTAAATTGTGATAATAATTAAGATTTTTTGGCAAAAAAGTTGCTAAAATGATTTGATTTTCGCTTTTATACAATATTTATATTGAAAAATTAAAATTTTTTTGATAAAATACCATAAAAATTTTTTTGAGGTAATGAAGATGAGGACTAAACCTGAGGGTAGAGTACGTAAAGCTATTGAACAGTATGGAATGATTGAGGAAGGGGACAAGATTGCTGTTGGATTGAGTGGGGGTAAGGACAGCTTGGCATTACTTACTTTTTTAGCTCGTATCAAGCGCTATTATCCTCAAAAATTTGAACTTATTGCTATTACAATAGATATGCACAACGGAGAATCAGATTTTTCTAAAATTACTGAGTATTGCAATAGTCTAGGAGTGGAGCACAAAATAATACCGTCTAGGATTTACGAATTATTATTCGGAGTTCGCAAGGAAAGTAATCCGTGTAGCCTTTGTGCTAGGCTTAGAAGAGGTATGTTAGCGAGTGAAGCTAAGGCATTGGGCTGTAATAAATTGGCTTTGGGACATCACGCAAATGACTTAATCGAGACTTTCTTTTTATCATTGTTTTATGAGAGTCGTCTCTCTATATTTTGTCCTGTGGTAAAAATGGATAGGTCGGGTATAACAGTTATTCGACCAATGGTACTTATTTGGGAGAGTGAGACTATTGCTATGGCAGAAAATTTGCCAGTTTTTCATAATGATTGTCCAGCGAATAAAAATACTCAGAGGGAATTTATAAAACAGTTTATATCTTCCTTGAATCCACATATAAGGCACGTGCACGAGCATATATTGAGCGCACTTACTCACCCAGATAGGAATCACCTATTAGATGGTTAATAAAAGTAAAATTAAGTGAAAATATTTTAAGTGTAACTAAAGAATTAAAAAACAGAGCATAGTTTTTAGCTTGCTCTGTTTTTCTTTACCGAAGTAATCTCATAGTCTTATTTAATTTGTTTAAGAAGCCTGTATATCTTGCGGAGTTAAATTAATATTAGCATCTTGCTCTTTAATTTCTTTTGTTACTTTTTGAATAGTGTTTGTATTTTCGCTAATTTCACTTATTTGTGCGTCTTTATTAACACTTTGATTATTTGAGTTTTTTGTATCTAATGAATTATCTGCACTAATATTTGCTGTTGTAGGTTCTCCTTGTAGAGAATCAGAAACTTTTGCTTGTGCTTTA
>CALWKL010000010.1 GCA_944381255.1 uncultured Clostridia bacterium
AGCTAGAGGTTAGCACTACAAAATTATACCAGTAAAACCGAATTGGGTTAAAAATTATATTTTATTGATTCTACTTAACGACTGTTTAGGTTAAAAACTTATACTGTTTTTTTATACAAACAACTAAATATAATTTTATTATATTACAAATATAGTATAAACTATAAAAAACATAAACAAACATTAGATTTTTTATAAAAATTATGCTATATTAAACTGAAAGTTGAGGAAGAAATAATGGAACATGAAATGAAATTGAAGGCAATTTACTTTGACTTAATAACAACTGGTAAAAAAATTTATGAAATTCGTCTTAACGATGAAAAAAGGCGTCAAATCAAAGTTGGCGACACAATAATATTTAAAAAAGAGCCTCTCTTGATGGATACAATAAAAGCAAAAGTCGAAAATTTAACTTATTTTCAATCTTTCAAAGAAATGCTAGACATACTTCCATTATATCAAATTGGTTTTCAAGAAAATACGAAAGATGAAGTTGAAAACATCTATCATAGCTTTTACCCAGAATCAGAGGAAAAACAATATGGCATTGTAGCAATAAAAATCAAAACTTATGAATAAATAAAATACTTTAGGTTATTTTAATTTAACTTAAATAATATAAAATAAAAAATAATAAAAAATATAAAAAAATATCTTAAAATTACTATTAATATTTTAATATGGAGCAAAAATGGAAAAAATAAAGATATCTAATAATGAAAGAATAGCTTTTATAATTTATGAACAAACTATATGCGAAGGCAACAAAATTAATTTTCAAACAATAGTCGATATTTTAAGTAAGTTAACTGCATACAGTCAAAAAGATTTATCACATTTAAAGGAATTAACTTCAAATAATATTGATAAATTGCTAGATTACTCTA
The DNA here is from genome assembly GCA_944381255.1 of uncultured Clostridia bacterium. Lineage (GTDB taxonomy): Bacteria > Bacillota > Clostridia > Christensenellales > UBA1242 > UBA7867. Next base: position 891 of record CALWKL010000010.1, read on the forward strand.
TAATTAAAGGTAATTGGGGAAAAATTGATGGTAATTGGAATAGGTTTTATTTCATAGAAGATACAGCTCTTCTGCTAGTACAGACACTATATCAGCAGAAACTTATATTAGAAACTTCAAATAATATAACTGCCACCACAAAAACATATCTAATAAATAATTTTGAAGATAAAACGAAAATTTATCTCGATATCAAAACCTTATATAAAAATCTATATGCAATAAGCGAACTAGAATATTTTGATTTAATTCAAAAAAGCGACAGCGAAACATACAAAGAAGAAACTCAATTTGCATATTCCCTTACCACCACTGGTAAAAATGTAATAAATTATTCAAAATTAGATGCTGAACAAACTCAAGATGACGAGCAGATACGTATCTAATTATATGTTTTTATTTAAATTTTAGCATTTTTTAAATATTTTGCATATTTTTTATATGTTTTTATGCATTTTTAAGTATTATGCACTCCCTTTTTATTTAAAATAAAACGAATTTAACAATAATTTATAACCTTAAATATAACCTTAAAAAATTTATAATCTTAAAAATCAATTATCTATACAAAAAAGCCTTTAGAATAATTTAAAGGCTTTTTTAATTTATCAACATCTAACTTTTAACTTAGTATAATTAATGCTAATTAAATTGATTTTAAGCAAGTTTTACTATACTGAAATTTATATTTTCTGCCTTATGCGTACCATTACCAGTAGTATAGAATAGCAATCTAAGTTTAGTTGGTTTATCAATTATCAAGTGTGTCGTTCTAGAAACATGGTCTAGACAATCATTGCTACTAGTTTCTGTAGTTGGCTCGTCAACCCCATCTATCTCTACCACCATTCGGATAGAATTAAATGCAGATGAAGAAAGTCGCGCTCCATATGATACATGGTATACACCAGGTGTTAAAAGACTATATTCATTATTATTTCCATCAAATGTTATATCACTATTTCCTGCTGGATAAAGCGTAGGAATTGCTGCAAGAGAAGTAGTACTTTCTACTGGGTCTTGCGAATTAACAACACTAAATGATGAGGCAGCTCCATCTGAACCTGTTGCACCAGTGGCTCCTGTCGCTCCTGTGGCACCTGTTGCTCCAGTCGCACCTCTAGCACCTGTAGCTCCAGTGGCTCCTGTCAATCCTCCCACACCAGCAGCTCCAGTTGGTCCAGTCGGTCCGGTAGGACCTGTAGGTCCTGTTGGTCCAGTCTCTCCTGTAGGGCCAGTCGCTCCTGTGGCTCCTGTGTCGCCTGTTAATCCAGTCAATCCAATAGGTCCTGTATCTCCTGTAGGTCCCGTTGGACCTGTTGGGCCAGTTGGTCCTGTCTCTCCGGTTGGACCAGTTGGACCCGTCTCTCCTGTAGGTCCCGTTGACCCTGTCTCACCCGTTGGTCCTGTTGCTCCAGTTTCTCCCATAGGGCCTGTCTCTCCTGTGGCTCCTGTAGCACCTGTTAAGCCAGTCAAACCTATAGGCCCAGTATCTCCTGTAGGGCCTGTAGGGCCTGTTGGCCCAGTTGGACCAGTTGGACCAGTTGGACCTGTTGCACCCGTAGGACCTGTCGGTCCAGTGGCGCCTGTTAAACCTGTCAAACCTGTAGCACCTGTCCCCCCTGTAGGACCTGTAGCACCGGTTGTTCCTGTTGCTCCTGTAGGTCCTGTCGCTCCTGTAGGACCTGTAGGACCTGTTGGGCCTCCTGCTGGCCCTGTAGCACCAGTCGCTCCTCTTGGGCCTACAAAACCTGTCGCCCCAGTAGCACCTGTTGGACCTGTGGGTCCAGTCAAACCTCTAGGACCTTGTGGACCCTGAGGACCTGTAGGGCCTACAATTGCTAATACATCGCCATTAATACAACATTCTTTATTTTTATTACCACAACCACAATTTGAATTATAAAAGCACATATTACCACCTTTGAATGCTTTGTTGCATTCTTTATATCATATGTATAGCACAATTAACTTGTGAAAAAAGAAAAATAGAGTATTTTATAATAAATATAAGCTTCAAAATTAAATTATTTTAATGAAAAAATAACTTTTTTCGATATTTTGCATATTAAAATGATTAGATAATAACTATCATTCACTAAAATATTTGAATTTGAATATATATTTTCGGAGGTAATATGGCAAATTTTATAGATAAAAAATTTTATAATTTAATAATGGAATTTGAACAATCTGATTTTTATGAAATATACACGCATATAGTGAGAAGTTTTAAAGGTATTCCATTACTAACTCAAAATTCCTTAGAAAGTTATTTTAACAAATACCCTTATTGGGGTAAATTTAATACAAATGAAGAGAATTTTGAAGTCTTTCATAAAAAAGCAAAAACTTTTAAAGAAAACTTAAAAGATTACATATGGCTTTATGAAGAATTAGCAGATTATCGTTCAAAATTTTTATTATTTTCAATTTTAAATAATTTTTATAACTTTGACTTTTTAGATTTAAAAAATGCAACAGAGTACGCATTTAAACAATATTTTGATTTAAATTTGGTACCAAAATGCAATGATGAAGTATTTGTCGATGTCGGTACTTACATTGGGGATACAGTGTTAGATTTTGTTAAGTCCTACGGAGAAGATTGCTACAAAAGTATTTATTGTTATGATATAACTAAAAATATTTTAGAGCAAGCAAAATATAACTTACAACATTTACCTAACATAAGATTTATGAATAAGGCTGTCGCTAATATTAATGGTGAAGTAGGTATAGAAGTAAATTCATCGTCTTTGTCGGCTAACAAGACTTCACTCGATGGAAAGGAAAAAATTGTCTGTGTAAAACTCGATGATGACATAATGGAACCAATTTCTATGATCAAAATGGATATAGAGGGTGGCGAGAAAAATGCGATATTAGGAGCAGTCAATCAAATATCTAATAATATGCCTAAATTATTTATTTCGGTATATCATAATAACACAGATTTATTTGAAATTCCAAAAATGATAAAAGAAATAGCGCCAGATTACAAATTGTATCTACGCTATTTTGGTGGTTGTGTATATCCTACTGAAATTGTACTAATATGTTTAAAAGATAAATAATCAAATTAATTTAGCGTAAATAACTAAAACATTTTTTAATTAAATTAAAATAAAAAAGGCTTAAAATTATAAAATTAAGCCTTTTTTAATTGCCTATAATATTTAATTAAAAGTAAATAAAGGAAAAATTTTTTAAAATATATAATCTCAAATTAAGCCTTATCCGCTTTCTTGATACTCAGCGACAACCTATTCTTTTCTAAATCTACACCTATGACACGGACACGGACTCTGTCCCCTACTGTCAATACTTCGCTTGGGTGTTTGATATAAGCATCACTAATTTCACTGATATGCACCATACCATCGGTATGTACACCCACATCTACAAAAGCACCAAAATCGATAACATTTCGGACAACGCCATCAAGGTCCATACCTACACTCAAATTCTCTAGTCCCAATAGTTCGCTACGCAATACTGTAGGTGGCAAACTATCACGCACATCTCTGCCTGGCTTTTGTAATTCGGTTACGATATCCAATAAAGTTGGTTCACCCACACCACAAATTTCTGCAACTTTTGACACACCCTCTTTCTCAATTTTTTGACTAAGTAGTGCCAAATTACCCTGGCGCACATCGGCATCTGTCATACCAAAATGTGCGAGTAATTTTTCTGCCGCAGGATAACTCTCTGGGTGGACAGCAGTATTATCTAAAATATTCCTTGCATTTGGTATACGTAAAAAGCCCGCACATTGCTCATATACTTTGGCACCTAGTTTTGGTACTTCTAGCAACTGAGCACGAGACACAAATCCTTTGTGCTTATCTCTATATTTCTCAATTTCGCCAGCAATACTTGCATTCAATCCACTGACATGGGTAAGCAGAGGGACAGAGGCAGTATTTAGGTCAACGCCCACAGTATTTACACTATTCTCTACTACACCATCGAGCACTTCGCTCAACCTTTTCTGTGGCATATCGTGTTGATACTGGCCGACACCTAGAGATTTTGGGTCAATCTTGATTAATTCTGCCAATGGGTCTTGGAGCCTACGAGCGATAGATATAGCACTGCGTATACTTACATCGTATTGAGGGAACTCTTTTGCACCTAGTTTGCTAGCGCTATATACACTCGCACCAGATTCATTGACCATTGCGTATTGCACTGGTCTACCTACAGCTTTTATGAGTTTGGTAACAAAGATTTCTGCCTCTTTACTTGCAGTACCATTACCCACGGCGATGGCATCTACACTGTGTTTTATAATCAATGCGCTTAAGTCCTGGATAGCCTCCTCGACTTTATTTTGAGGTGGCGTAGGGTACACGACACCTTTGTCTAACACATTGCCATTAGGGTCTATTACTGCGATTTTACAACCAGTACGATATGCTGGGTCCACAGCAAGAATCGTTTTGTTTTTTAGAGGTGGTTGCATCAGTAGTGGCTTTAAATTTAATTCAAACATTTTTATACTTTGCTCATTAGCTTTGTCAGTAAGTTCTGCTCTAAACTCCCTCTCTAGACTAGGAGCAAGTAAGCGCATATATCCATCTAGCACAGCATATGCTACCAAACTCTTAGCAGTCATATCAGAAAAAACAACTTTTTTGGGCATTTTCACTTTGCTATTATCATCAAATTCTGGAAGATAATCTTTTGAACTGCCTTTTATAAATTGATTTAGCAAACTCTCAAAAACCTTAGTGTATCCTGCTCTATCCAAAGTCATATCTACTTTTAGAGCGCCCTCTTTTTCGCCACGGTTAAAAGCTAAAATACGGTGAGCAGGAATAAATTTGATTATTTGATGAAAATCTTTGTAATTTTCATAAACTTTTTTCTCGTCTTTGTCGGATTTCCACTCGCAATGGATAGCAGCTCTTGGCCAATAGATAGCGCGTAGGTTTTTCCTAGCGGTAGGGTCATCTGCCACTATTTCTGCTATTATATCACTAGCACCTGCGAGAGCTTCTTCTACAGAGTTAATTCCTTTTTCCTCATTTATATATGGGGTTGCCAACTCTATTAGGTTGTCATTATTCTGCGCCAAAATCGCATCAGCCAATGGTTGTAAACCTGCTGCAATCGCCACACTGGCGCGCGTCTTTCTCTTAGGTCTAAAAGGACGATAAATATCTTCTATCTCGGTCAAAGTGATTGCATCATCTATGCTTTTTTGTAATTCTGGAGTGAGATTTCCTTGCTCCTCCAATAACTTTGTAACTTCACTTTTACGAGTATTTAAATTACGCAAATATACTAGGCTATCTGCAAATTCTCTTATTGTTTGGTCATCGCAACTACCATGCATTTCTTTACGATAACGCGCAATGAAAGGCACTGTACACCCTTCATCAAGCAAATTAATTAAGTTCTGAGAATAAGTGGGCTTGATATTAAATTTTGTCGCTAATACTTCAAAAATTTCCATTTTAATTACTCCGTTTAAATTTTGCAAATATTTTATCAAAATAACTAAAAATTGTAAAGCAAAATAACTTTTGTTTTATATATATACAGTATAGATTTTAGGAGTAACATACAGTTGCCAAAGTACATTCTTTAGAACAAAAAAGAACTAGGTATTTAGCCAAAGTTCTTTTTGTAAATTAAAAGGTTAATCAATGCTAGTAAGTACTCACTTTTTGATTATCTTGCATTTTATAACATATTTTTAATTCAATTATTTTTATCAACATTCACATCTTCATTTTCCGATATAGGCTCAAAGTATGCTACCAGTTGAGTCTCGTATATCAATGATTTTGCAAACCGTTCGCTTTCGCTCGTAGAAAGGCAATTACTCATATTACTAGCAAGGTACCAACCTACAAATCTATATCCAGTCATACACAAATCTGCACGCACAGAAATCATATCAGTATTCTCAAGTTCATCATAATCATCGCCTATAATTGTTACCGAGCCACCTTTGGTAGCACTCACAGCAACTCCACTAATAGAACCGCCTCCCGAAGCCTTGAGACTTTCGTAAGGAGTATCAGTCATCATTAGATATAAGTGTATTGGCTTGTCGCCCTCAATATAACTTAAGAAAATTCCTTTTATATCTAGCCACCAAACATTAGAAGTAATGGTAGCATCATATGTTGCTGAAACAGCAAAATCTAAAGATGAAATAGTAGCTTGTACATAGGCTATTTCAAAATAAGTTACATTATCAAAAGAAAATGCTTGAATATACTGTCCTGAATTAGGATATACCACTACTATACCTTGTCCCAATACACTATCCAGTTTTGCTCTTGAATCTACCATTGTACTAGTACCACTGACATGTAGTATTAGCCATGTAGACCACTTTGCATATATTGTGTGGTCGCTTGCTGTACTTACTACTGTAGTACTAGTAATTGGAGTTTGAAAGGTACTCTCTAGGTACCAGCCCGCAAAGCTAGAACCTGCCTTACTTGGACTTGGCAAATCACTATAGAAGTTCCCAAAACTTACATTTTTGCTCTCTATCTCGTTGCCTTCTGTTGCTCCATTGTATTCAAAGGTTACCACATACTCTCTTGCCACCCACTTAGCATATAGTGAGGTGTTTACTGCTAAATTCCAGTCCTGTGCACTTTCCATTTTCTCGGTGTAAAAGCGTGTTCCGTTACCGTTGCTCTCGGTATAGTATCCACCGAAAGTGTAACCTGTACGTGTAGGGGCTGTAGCAGTAGGCATTGGCGCATTATAGGTTACTACAATTGAAGATGTTCCCCCAGAACCTCCGTCCATATTAAGAGCAATCGTTGTTGTCCACTTTGCATAAAGGGTTATATTTGTGGCTTCAATCCAGTCCTTTGCACTTGTCATACTGGCTGTATAGTATTGCGTACCTCTACCACCCTCTTGAGTATAGTATCCGCCGAATGTCCAACCTGTTCTTGTTGGTGCAATGGCTGTAGGCATTGGCGCATTATATACAGGCACAACGTTTGCCGAACCTCCTGTACCACCTTGCTGGTCTAGGACTACTGTACCACAAGTCCATTTTGCATACAGTGTGGTACCACTAGCCAAGTCATATGTATGTGTGCTTATCATATCGCCATTGTAATATTGTGTACCAGAGCCTCCTCGCCCTGTCCAATATCCATCGAAAGTATACCCATTCCTAGCAGGAGCATATGCTGTAG
>CALWKL010000011.1 GCA_944381255.1 uncultured Clostridia bacterium
AGAATTATCTATCATTTAACTAGTAAAGAATTTAATGAATTAGTGAAAGTGCGAGATGGTGGCAAACTTGACAAAGTAATAGATGAATTAGAAAATGTTGGTAAAATAAAGTATATTTGTCTTTATGACTCAAGGTATCCTAATAAATTACGCGAGTTAGATTACCCTCCATTTGTAGTTTATTATACAGGAGATTGGTCTTTAGTAAATTACATAGGTATAGGAATAGTAGGCTCTAGAGTATGTACTCGTTATGGTAAGGAACAAACTGCAAAATTTGCGCACGAGTTGAGCTTAGCAGGATACTGTATAGTAAGTGGATTGTCCGAAGGAGTCGATGCTATTGCTCATCAAGAGACTCTAGATTGTAATGGTAAGACTATAGCTGTGGTGGCTAACGGTCTAAAGTCAGTTTACCCAGCGATAAATACTAACCTTGCTCGTGACATTGTAAAGAAAGGCGGACTAATACTTACAGAATTTTATCCAGATTATGTGCCTAAAAATTTTGCCTTTGTACAGCGCAACCGAATAATTGCAGCGCTAAGTGAAGGAGTGCTGGTTACCGAGGCTCGTAAAGAAAGTGGCGCTCTGCATACTGTTAATTTTGCAATTGATTTGGGTCGAAGGATTTTTGCAATACCTGGTAATATAAATAGTTTTGCTAGTGAAGGTACTAATGAACTTATAAAGAATTTTAATTCTGTATGTGTTACTAAACCCAGTGAGATTATTGATAGGGTAAGAGGCGATGAGTTATTAAGAGAAATCATCAATCAAAACCAACGACCTATTACGAAAATTGATAAAATTGCCAATCTAAAACCTGAGGAACAGAAAGTTATCGATATAGTAGAACGTGATGACGCACATCTTGATGAAATTTCAAGAATTTTGAAAATTGATACCAAAAAGTTGCTCGTATTGTTGACAACAATGGAAATTCGTGGTTTAATTAAAAAGTTACCAGGTAACTATTATGGGAAAAAGGATTGACTATGTTAAATTCAATATTAATGACATTTCTTGTGCTACTAGGTGGCTTTTGGCTCCTAAAAATCATCGCTGGGAAGTAAGACTATTTTGGGAGTTAGATAGGAGGTAATATGAAATTAGTTGTTATCGAAGGTCCAGGAAAAAGAGCAACTATTAAAAAATATTTGGGCAAAGACTATGAGGTTTTTGCTACTGTCGGACATGTACGAGATTTACCAGTACATGGTTTTGGAGTAGATGTAAATAATAACTATAATCCAAAGTATGAGATTTTGCCTGATAAAAAAGAGGTGGTCAAATCTCTAAAAGAAACTGCAAGTAAGGCTGATACTATTTTACTCGCAACCGACCCAGACCGTGAAGGAGAGGCAATTTCTTGGCATGTGGCTAATGTATTGGGGCTTAATCCAAATGATCATGTGCGTATAGAATTCAATGAAATTTCCAAGAATGCTGTGCAAAAGGCGATTCAGTCTCCTCGAGCAATCGACTTAAGACTAGTCGATGCACAACAAGCGAGAAGAGTGCTAGACCGTATTGTAGGTTACAAACTTTCGCCTATACTATGCCGTAAGATTCAGCCAAAACTGAGTGCAGGTCGTGTACAGTCTGTTACTTTGAAATTAGTAGTGGATAGAGAGCGTGAGAGAGAAAATTTTAAGCCAGAAGAATCGTGGAGTATAGTAGCCACTATAAAAAAGCTAGAGGGAAGTACTAAGACTTTTAAGGCGACATTATTTAGTAAAGCTGGCAAAAAAATTAAAATTAGTAATGCAACGCAAAAAGATGCTCTATTAACTGATATCGAAGGACAAGAGTGGCATATATCAAACATTAAAAAGAACATCACTCATTCACATGCTCCAGCGCCGTATATTACTAGTAGTATGCAACAAGATGCTCTCAATAAACTAGGAATGAACCTAAAGCGAACTACTCGTGCTGCTCAAGACTTGTATGAAGGTGTGGAGATAGCAGGACATGGTAAGACTGCGCTTATTACGTATATTCGTACTGATTCTGTAAGAGTGTCTCCTGAAGCTATGGCTATGGCAAAAGATTATATCTTATCAAAATTTGGTAAAGAATATTATCCAGATACTCCTAATGTATATAGATCAAAAAAATCTGCTCAAGATGCTCACGAGGCTATTCGTCCAATTTATATAGATATTACACCAGAAAGTGTCAAGAGTAGTCTTTCTGAAGACAATTATAAACTTTACAAATTAGTATATGAGAGATTTTTGGCTAGTCAAATGAGTGATGCAACGTACGATTCTGTATCTGTCGATGTATCAGTAAAAGATTATATTTTCCGAGCAACTGGCAAGACTCCAGTTTTCCCAGGTTACACAATTCTATATCAAGATTATGTCGCAAAGGACAAAGATGCAGAAGAAGATGATCAAGCACACATTCCACCACTATCTGAGGGCGAAATAGTGCAAAACAAAGGTATCAAGGCTGACCAAAAATTTACTAAGCCACCAGCTAGGTATACCGAAGCAAGCCTAGTAAAGACCATGGAAGAAAAGGGTATAGGTAGACCTGCTACATACACCCCTACAATCACTGTTTTATTCAATCGTAAATACGTGGTAAGTGAGAAAAAATTTATAAAGCCTACCGAGTTAGGCTTCGCTGTAACCGATTTGCTTGTTTCACATTTTCCTGACATTATGAATATAGGTTTTACTGCCGATATGGAATCTGATTTAGATAAAATAGCAGATGGAGAGAAGCAGTGGCAACAAGTTATAGATACTTTTTATCAAGATTTCAAAAAGGAAATGGAGGCCGCTGGTGAAGCATTGCGTGGCGAGGTAGAGGAAACTGATGAGATTTGCGAAAAATGTGGTAGCCCTATGGTAATCCGTACAGGTAGATATGGCAAATTCTTGGCATGCAGTAACTTCCCAAAATGCAAAAATATTAAAAATATTGCTGATGAGAATAACGCTAGTCAAGAAGTAGAGGAGACTGATGAGATTTGTCCAGAATGTGGACACAAATTAGTGATTAGACCAGGTAAATATGGTAAGTTTTTTGCTTGTAGCAACTACCCTACTTGTACATACAAAAGGAATATGAAGGGTTCTGCTCCAGTAGAGACTGATATAGTATGTGATAAATGTGGACACAAAATGTTAGAGCGTACAAGTAAATATGGTAAATTCCTCGCTTGTAGCAATTATCCAAAATGTAAAAATATTATGTCTATTCCAAAAGATTTAAAAAATTCGGAGGGGACTGATACAAAGGGGGATAACGGTGCCCAAGGTTAATGTAATAGGTGCAGGACTCGCAGGTTGTGAAGCGGCACTTCGTTTGGCTCGAGCAGGTATTGCTGTTGATTTGTACGAGATGAAGCCAAATAAATTCACTCCGGCACATCACAACCCTAATTTTGCAGAACTTGTCTGCTCTAATTCTTTTAAATCAGATACTTTGGAGTTCGCTACTGGGGTATTAAAGGCAGAACTTCGTATGCTTGATTGCGCACTTTTGGCTATTGCTGATGAGGTCGCTTTGCCTTCTACACAGGCCCTCACTGTAGACCGTGAAAAATTTAGTCAATTAGTAACTCAGAGTGTCAAGCAAGAACCTCTAATTACTGTTTTTTCTCAAGAGGTTAGTGAATTTGACTTAAATGCACCTACAATTATCGCTACAGGACCGCTGTGTAGTGATGCACTGACCACTTTTTTAGGCGATTTGATAGGCGAAAAACTTTATTTTTATGATGCTGTAGCACCTATTGTAAGTAGGGATAGTTTAGATTTTTCTTATTGTTATGAAGCAGATGATGGTTATATAAATTGCCCGCTAAACCGTGAAGAATATCTAACTTTTTGTAGGTCTTTACAAGATGCAGAACGAATAAAACTGCACGATTTTGAACGAGAGATTAACTTCGAATCTTGCTTGCCTATCGAGGTAATGGCTCGTAGAGGGGAAGATGTCATGCGTTGTGGCCCTATGAAGCCTAATCCCAAATTTGATAATGGAGCGTATGCTGTCGTGCAGTTGCGTAAGGAAAATATTGAGGGAAGTATGCTAAATCTTGTGGGGTTCCAGACTAATTTAACTTTCCCTGAGCAACGCAGAGTCTTTTCTCTAATACCTGCTCTTAAGAATGCTGAGTGGTTGCGCTTTGGTGTGATGCACCGCAATACTTATATCAATGCACCTAAATATTTAAATAAGTTTTTTCAGCTCAAAACTCACCCTAATATTTTTTTCGCAGGCCAGATTAGTGGAGTAGAAGGATATATAGAATCTGTCGCAAGTGGTTTACTTTGTGCAATTAATATGATAAAATATATCCGCGGTCTACCATTATTGGATTTTGGTACAGATACCTGCCTAGGGGCTCTGCAAAATTATTTATTGTGTGGGAACATTAATAATTTTCAACCAATGCACATAAATTGGGGATTGCTAAAGCCAATAGATGCTCCAAAGAAAGAGAAAAAATCTCGTTTGGCAGAGCGTGCGTTGGCAAAAATTGCTGTGTTAAAGGAGGACTTATGAACAGTATGATAGGTACTACCATAGTAGCATGCCGTAGAAATGGCAAAACTGTTATTGGGGCAGATAGCCAAGCTACTCTAGATACTATGGTATTTAAAGATGGTGTAAAAAAATTACACCGAATATATAATGATAAAGTTATTGTAGGTATGGCTGGAGTAGTGAGCCACAACTTAGCTGTTTTGCGCTTGCTAGAAGAGAATCTTAACAAATACTCAGGTAATCTCCAAAGAGCTTTGGTAGAGATTTCTAATAACTGGCAAAATGCAAATGCGATACACCCAAACCTTGAAGTTATGATGGTTATAGCAGACAAAGATGATATATTTATCTTTATGGGTGATGGTATGGTGGTGCGCCCAAGTGAAGATTTTACTTCAGTAGGCTCAGGTAGTCACTATGCTTTGGGCGCATTGCGTGCCTTGTACGACAATACCAAGATGTCTGCACGAGAGATAGCAGAGAAAGCACTAGACGTGGCAGGAGATTATTGTATTTATACCAACAAACACTTTTTCTTCGAGGAGGTAATGTAGATGGAATTGATGACTCCAAAAGAAATTGTAGCAGAACTCGATAAGTACATTATTGGGCAAGATAGAGCGAAGCGTGCTGTAGCGGTCGCTTTGAGAAATCGCTATCGTAGGAGTAAGTTGCCTAGTAATCTTCGTGAGGATATAACTCCAAAAAACATTTTGATGAAAGGCCCTACTGGTGTAGGTAAGACAGAAATTGCACGAAGATTAGCTAAAATTGTCAAAGCACCTTTTGTAAAGGTAGAGGCTACCAAGTATACCGAGGTCGGTTACGTAGGTAGAGATGTGGAGAGTATGATTCGTGATTTAGTAGAAACTTCTATTAGATTGGTGCGCGATGAAAAGTTTGAAGAAGTTAAGGCAACTGCAACTAACAATGCTAACAAAAGAATTAGGGATATGCTATTGCGTACCCAAAAGCCGAGTGGCTCTAGTGCTACTAGCACACAGTCAAACAAAGTCGATGAAAACACTGTAGAAATAGTCGTTGAAGACAATACAAAGAAGAATTCAGAAGCTTTGTTAAAAGAGGTAGAAGAGGGTATCCATGACCAAGACCTTATAGAAGTAGAAGTTACCGAAGCGCCTAAAATGATAGAAATAATTCCTGGCGCTCCTGATGCCAACATTAGTGATATGTTCGGGGGCTTATTCCCAAAGCGCAAGAAGTTGCGTAAAATTACAGTAGAGCAAGCAAGACGCAACTTTGTAAACGAGGAGAGTAATAGGCTAATCGATATGGACGCTGTCAATGAAGAAGGTATCCGCCGTGCAGAGCAGGAAGGAATTATATTTATCGATGAAATTGACAAAATCGCTATGGCTAGAGGAAATGGCAATGGCCCAGATGTATCTCGTGAGGGTGTACAACGTGATATTCTTCCTTTTGTCGAGGGGTGTACGGTAAATACAAAATATGGGTTAATTAAGACAGATTATATTTTATTCATTGCTGCGGGTGCATTTCATATAGCAAAAGTTGAAGATTTAATTCCAGAATTGCAAGGTCGTTTTCCTATTAGAGTTGAGTTGGACAATTTGACTGCAAAAGATTTTTACAATATTTTGACTCAGCCTAAGAATGCGATTACTATGCAACAGGCAGAATTACTAAAAGTAGACAATATTGACTTGCAATTTGAAAAAGAGGCACTACAGGAGATAGCAAGAATTGCAGAACTTGAGAATGAAAATCATGAGAATATAGGAGCTAGGCGTCTACACACCATCATGGAATCTTTGCTAGATGAGATTAGCTTTGAGGCCGATGGTAATTATCCAATTAGCAAAGTGGTAATTACCAAAGACTTGGTACAAAAAGTCCTAGGTCCTACTGTTGAAAAATACGATATCACTAGATATATTATGTAATAATTTGAGGGGAAATATGAGTAACAATACCACTCCAGTAAGGGGTACAAAAGATTACTTGCCTAGAGAAATGGCTGTGCGTGAAGAGGTTAAGTCGATTATCCTTAAAACCTACAAGAGTTTTGGCTTTTTAGAGATTGGTACGCCTGTGCTAGAAGATATAGACAATTTGTTAGGTAGTGATGGTGGTGATAACTTAAAACTTATCTTCAAAGTGCTAAAACGAGGAGAAAAGTTAGACCTGACCAAGCCAAACTTAACTGAACGCGACATTGTAGATATTGGGTTAAAGTATGACCAGACAGTTCCGTTAGCTCGTATGTATGCTAACAATCAAAATGAATTGCCTACGCCTTTTAAGTCTATTCAAATAGATTATTCCTTTAGAGCGGATAGACCTCAGTTAGGTCGTAATCGACAGTTTACGCAATGTGATATTGACATTTTGGGCGATTCTAGTATCAATGCAGAGATAGATATTCTAAATACTACTGCCAAGACTTTTGAAGCACTTGGATTTACTGGAATTGTGGCAAAAGTTAATGATAGGCGAATACTTTCCGACTTGATTCGTAAAATCGGCTTTGAGGAAAGCGAAGAGAAGGAAATATGTATCTGTCTAGACAAGCTAGATAAACTCGGGCTAGATGGTGTGAGTGCAGAAATGATATCCAAGGGTTTTGATGCTAGCAAAGTTGCATCTCTACTTAATAATATTGAGAGGATAAAGACATCAGGTAATAATTTTGCCTCAGTGTTAGCAGAGCTTGGAGTGCGTGCCGAAGTAATAGACAGTGTAGTAAATATTTTAAATAGTGTAAATTCTTTGGCTACAGATAAATTTAATGCGATTTTTGATATATCAATAGTGCGAGGACAAAACTATTATACTGGTCTAGTTTATGAGTTTTATCTTGATGGTATGAGTGGTGCTTGTGCTGGTGGTGGCCGTTATGATAATATGATAGGTAAGTGGCTAGGTAAACCTGTGCCAGCTGTTGGCTTGGGGTTGGGGTTTGAGCCGACCTACCTATTATTTGCAGAAAAGAACCTATCACGGAACAATACTCAGGCTTTGGCTGTACTTTATAATCCAGATGATAATTTTGTTGAAGTACTCAAGTTTGTGCAATCTGTAAACAAGGAGTCAGTGGCTTCTGCAATACAGGCAAAGAAAAATATGACTCACCAGCTTGATTTGTTAAAGCAAAATGGTTTTACGCATTTTTGTTTATTCCGTGATAAAATAATTAAAAAAATTTAGTGTAAGATTTGCGTATTTTTATTTAATTTGGTATAATAACTACTATAAAAAGGAGAGAATAAAATGGCAATTATACATGTAACTCAAGATAATTTTAAAGAGTTAATCAATGGTGATAAATTAGTCTTGGTTGACTTCTTCGCTAATTGGTGTGGCCCTTGCAAAATGCTTGGACCTATTGTAGAGCAGGTGTCAAACGAGCGTGATGACTGCATCATTGCAAAATGTGATGTTGATGAATGTGGTGCAATTGCACAGCAATATGGCATCATGAGTATTCCAACAATGATATTGTTTAAGAATGGTGTCGAGGTTGAGCGCGACATTGGATTGAAAACCAAAGACCGTGTGGAAGAACTGATAAATACTAATTTATAAGTATTCAAAGTGGCTATCTTTAGCCACTTTTTTATTTATATGATATTGACACATTGCCTTTATCGTGGTATAATAACAGTACTTTGAGAGTCCGTATAGAGTTTATATAAAATAAAAAAGGAGATAAGTATGAATAGGATTTACATGGATAATGCTGCTACCACTCCATTGTCTAGCGAAGTATTAGCTGAAATGATGCCTGTGTTGACTACTGATTTTGGTAATCCAAATAGTCTACATTCTTTTGGGCGTGATGCTAAGCAGTATATTGATATCGCTCGTTCTAGAGTTGCGCGTGGCTTGGGTTGCGATGATGAAGAGGTTTATTTTACTAGTGGCGCTACTGAGTCTAATAACTGGGCTATTAGTGGTATTGCAAGAGCTTATAGGCATAAGGGCAATCATATCATTACCACTAAGATAGAACACCCAAGCGTACTTGAAACCTGTAGAAAAATGGAGCGTGATGGTTATAGAGTTACTTACCTTGATGTTGATGAGACAGGTTTGGTGCGTATAGATCAATTGTTACACTACATTGGTGCAGACACAATACTAGTATCTATTATGGCTGCGAATAACGAAGTAGGTACTATACAAAACCTTCAGGCGATAGCCAACATTGCAAAAGAAAAAGGTGTTATTTTCCATACAGATGCTACTCAGGCTGTAGGTGCAATCAACTTAAATGTACACGAGATGGGCATAGATGCTATGAGCATAAGTGGACACAAATTAAATGGTCCTAAGGGTGTAGGCGCTCTTTATGTTAGCAATCGTATTATCATTACACCGTTTATGAACGGTGGCGAGCAGGAATATGGCTTGCGTGCAGGTACTAGCAATGTCGCTGGTATCGTGGGCTTAGGCAAGGCTGTAGAGATAGCTACTCGTGATATTTTGGCTAATAGCAAAAAAGTTCGTAGTCTTAGAGATTATTTTATTGCCGAAGTTGAGAAAAAAATCGAAATGACATACCTCAATGGACACAGTATACAGAGACTTCCTAACAATATTAATTTATCTTTTGGTATGGTAGACGGAGAGAGCCTTATGTGTATGCTCGATACTTATGGCATCGCAGTAAGTACTGGCTCTGCTTGTTCATCTGGTTCTACCGAGGCAAGTCATGTATTGGTCGCTATGGGTATACCTGCAGACCTTGTGCAAGGAGCAGTTAGGTTCTCAATTTCGAAGTCTACTACTAAAGAGGAAATTGATTTTGTAGTAGAAAAATTGGTAGAGAGTGTTGCTAAATTACGTAAAATTTCAGCAATGCAAAAATCTCAAGTGGGCAAGGGGGAGTAAAATATGTACAATCCAAAGATTTTAGAAATTTTGCAAAACCCTAGCAATGTGGGTATCTTGAGAGGTGCCAATGCTATAGGAAAAGCACAAAGTGAGATTTGTAGTGATATTCTCAAATTTTATCTTCTTATTGAAGATGGTGTAGTTACAGAAGCTCGTTTTAAAACTTTTGGAGGAGCTACTCTGATAGCAGTCGCTTCTGTTACCACTAATTTAATTATTGGTAAGACGGTAGATGAGGTACTTTCTTTTGATACCAATGATATCCTAAGAGAAATAGGAGAATTACCAAATAAAAAGAGTTATTGTCTAAATCTAGTTTCTCAAGCACTTATGAATGCTGTAGAAGACTATTACAAGAGATTGCAGAAAGAACAGAAAAACATAGGAAGATAATATATGGATAAAATAAAGAAGTTTGCATTAGATGAGTCAAGTGCTATTACTCTTAGTGATGGGACTCGCTTGGTTCAAATTGTCGCTTTAAAAGACATAGTTACCCCTGAATACACAATTTTAAAAGGTAGCCGTGGTGGTTATGTAGAGAGTGAGAGAAATTTAAGCCAAAATGGAAATTCTTGGATTGGCTCTAAAAGTATCGTGCGTGGCAATGCTTTTGTCTGTGGAGATGCTGTGGTGCATGGCAAAAGTGAAATATGGGGTGAGGCATATTTATCAGACAAAGCAATTGTGCGTGATACCAAAGTTTGTGGTAATGTTGTAATTAGAGGCGAGGGATTCTTTAATGGTTGTTCCCTAAGTGGTAAAAATTCCTTTATCAATGACAATATACATGAATATTTTTGCACAGGCGATGATGAGATTATATCTAATGAGACTCTTTATTCAGAAGTTTTTTTGGAAAACGATAGTTTAGAAAAACAATAATTTTACAAATTTTTACTCCTTTAATTTTTCTAAAATTGCACAATATATTTTTAGAAAATAAAGGAGGATATATTATGTGTGATGGAATTTTAGTTGGAATGGTGCTAGGTGCTTGCGTTGGCGCAGTACTTGTACAGACCTGCAAGCCTGCTAAAGATGCTATCGAAAAAGGTAAGCAAAAGTTAAAAGAAAAAGTTGCAAAATTATAATAATTAAGACAAACCTAGTAGATAGGTTTGTCTTTTTGTTAGCGAAATTGATAGTAAAATACGAGTTTAGTTAAAAATTTAGAAAATATGTTTAAAAGTTTGCTTTAAAACAAATAATATGATATTATTTAGGTATCAAATCTTTTGCTTTTAATTTAAGGGGGGACAATGGCTAGAAAAATGGGTTTGGACCTAGGTAATGTCAATATCGGCATTGCGTTTAGTGACCCTATGGCTATGTTTGCGAGTGGTTTCGTTAATTACCGTAGACGTAGCTTGGAGCAAGATTTGCGCTACATTGCAGATATGGCTAAAGATAAAGGTGTAGACACTATCGTAGTAGGCTTGCCTAAAAATATGGATGGGACCGATGGCGAGAGGGTGCAATTTACATATGACTTTTGCGCTGAATTAAAAAAATATACTTCTATCCCAATCGTATATCAAGACGAGCGCCTTACTACCGTTAGTGCGGAGAAGCTTTTGATAAGCGCTGATGTTAGGAGAGAAAAACGCAAAAAGGTCATCGATGAGGTGGCTGCTAGCATTATTCTGCAAAATTATTTGGACAAGAAATATTAATTAAGGAGTGTTTTTTATGGCAAAAAACGAAGAAATGGAAAACCCTATTTTGAAATTATTAGACCCAGAGAATGATGAACCAATTGTGCTCTTTGATGAGAATGAGAAGCCTGTAACTTTTGAGCAAATTGCATTGATACCTTATCAAGAGAAACTTTATGCTATCCTTAAACCTGTAGAAAAGATGGACGGCGTGGCTGATGATGAGGCTATCGTATTCTCTTTTGAAGAAGATGATGCAAACGAGGATCAATTGCTTGTTGTAGAGGAAAACGACGCAATCATAGATGAAGTTTTTGCAATTTACAACAAACTTTTGGACGAGCAGGGTACAGCCGAGAATAAATAAGGAGCCTAAAAAAGCACAAGGCTTTTTATTTTTCTCTTTTTACATAATTATTTGTATTAATATGTAAAATTTTTCAAAAATTATCTTGCGTTATTTTTTACTTTATGTTATAATATCGCTGTTGAAATACACACTGTCGGTTATTTTTGGCACCGTTGCCACGGGTATCCCGAGGTTGAGCCAAAGAGTTTTGACATCGGCAGGAGGAAAAAACGAATTTAAGGAGGAAAATCCAAGTGGCAATTTCAATAAAACAATTGCTCGAAGCAGGTGTTCAGTTTGGTCACCCAACCAGACAATGGAACCCAAAGATGAGCAAGTACATTTTCTGTGCTCGTAACGATACTCACATTATCGATTTGGAGCAATCAGTAGTTCTAGTTCAAGAGGCTTATGACTATGTGCGTGATATGGTGTCAAAAGGCAAGACTGTGCTTTTTGTCGGCACTAAAAAGCAAGCTAGCGAGGCTATCAAAGAGGAAGCTGAGCGTTGTGGAATGTATTATGTAAACACTCGTTGGTTAGGTGGTACACTCACAAACTTTAAGACAATTCGTTCTCGCGTAGACAGATTGGCAAAACTTAACAAAATGGAGCAAACAGGCGAGTTTGAATTCTTCCCAAAGAAGGAAGTTTTGAAGATGAAGGCAGAGCGCGACAAACTCGAGAAAAATCTCGGCGGTATCAAAGAGATGACCAGTTTGCCAGGCTTACTATTCGTAGTTGACCTTAAAAAGGAGCACATTGCAATCAAAGAGGCAAGGGCTTTGGGTATTCCTGTTGTAGGACTTGTAGACACCAATTGCGACCCAACACTTGTAGATGTAGTTATCCCAGGAAACGACGATGCTATTCGTTCTGTTCGCCTTATTGCAGAAGCTATTGCTAATGCCGTAATTGAGGCAAAGAATGGTGATGTTCCTGAGACTAAGGAAGATGCTAGTGAAGTTACTGAAGCAGTCAATGCTGACGGCGAGACTGTAACTAAGAAAGTATTCAAAAAGAAGGAAGAAGAATCTGTAGAGCAGGCTCCAGTTGCAGAAAAGACTACTGCTACAGAGACCGTTGCAGAGAGTGAAGTAGAGGCACCTAAGCCAGAGAAGAAGAAAACAACTAGAAGCAAAAAAACTGCAGAAGACACAAAAACTGCTGAATAAAAAAGGAGTAAACTAATGAGTTTAACAGACGACATAAAGACTTTGCGTGCT
>CALWKL010000012.1 GCA_944381255.1 uncultured Clostridia bacterium
AAAATGCTCTGCACAAAGATACAGTATTCGTCAAAGTGCGCAAAAATGGAGAGCGCACCGAGGGCGAAGTGGTAAAAATTATCGAGCGTAATGACAAAAATATTGTCGGTACTCTAGATGTCGTGAATGACAAATTGGCTTTTGTTAAGCCCGATGATACTAGAATTTGGAAGGATATTTTGGTTCGCAATCACAAAAAGTTTAAGATTGGGCCTAATGACAAGGTTGTCTGCAGAATTACTAGATATAACAATGGAGACAAAAATCCTCAAGGTGTAATAACTGAAGTACTAGGGCTCAATGGCGACCCAAAGGTTGAGATGCTTGCAATTATTCGTGAAAATGAACTTTACGCAGAGTTTGAGCCTGAAGTGCTTACTGAAGCAAGAAAAATTCCTCAAAAAGTCAGTATGGAAGAAAAGCGTGGCCGTAGAGATTTTACCGACCTCGATATAGTAACTATTGATGGAGAAGACACCAAAGATATCGATGATGCGGTAAGCATAGAGGAGCATGCTGATGGGCATTTCACTTTGGGTGTGCATATAGCAGATGTTAGCCATTATGTAAAGCCTAATAGTCCACTAGACCAAGAGGCATATAAGAGAGGTACTAGTGTATATTTCCCTGGTGAAGTATATCCTATGTTACCAAAAGAGTTGAGTAATGGTATTTGTTCTTTGAATCCAAAAGTTGAGCGCTTAACTTTGTCTGTCATTATGCAGATTGATGAGCATGGCAAGGTGTACGATTATGAAATTTGCGAGGGTTTAATTAGGTCTCGTGAACAGATGACATATACCGATGTGTTTGCAATACTCAATGATGACCCAGAGACATGCAAGAAGTATGCGTATCTAGTAGATAAATTTAAATCTATGCAAAAATTGCACCGAATTTTATTAAAATGTAGAGAGAAAAGAGGTGCACTAAATTTTGATTTGCCAGAATGTGAATTTGTATTAGATGACGCTGGCCATGTGCTAGATGTAAAACTGCATGAGCGAAACGAGGCTCATATGCTGATTGAGTCATTTATGTTGATAGCCAACGAAACTGTAGCCCATGCTTGTGATAAGGAAAAAATTCCTTTCCTTTACCGTGTACATGAGCAACCTGATAGCGAGAAAATGTTTGACTTCTTCCAGTTTGCTGGGCAATTTGGATATAAAGTTGCCGACAATCCAGAGCGTGTAACTCCTAAAGATTTGTCTAGGCTATTGCACGAAATTGAGGGCAAAGACTGTGAATCTTTACTTAATTCTGTAATGCTCCGTAGTCTGCAAAAAGCCCGTTATGCCACTAAAAACTTAGGGCATTTTGGTATAGCAGCAGTCGATTATTGTCATTTTACTTCGCCAATTCGCCGTTATCCAGATTTGTTTATTCATAGAATGATAAAAAAATTCTATTTGCGTAACAAAGATAAAAAGGAAATGGAGAAGTGGAGAGAATTTGCTGAAGAAGCTGCAATTCTTACTAGTGAGAGAGAAAAACTTGCAGAGACTGCAGAAAGACAAGTCGATGACCTAAAGAAAGCAGACTTTATGCAGAATAAAGTGGGTGAAGTATACCTCGGTACTGTAACTGGATGCTCAAGTTTTGGAGTGTTCGTAGGACTGGATAACACAGTAGAAGGTATGTGTCCTATAGAGGATTTGCCACCAGACAATTATGTGCTTATGGAGAAATTATTCAAGCTTTCTGGTACCAAGCACGATTACCAATTAGGGCAAAAAGTATGGGTAATGGTAGACAGTGTGAACCTACGCAGAAGACAAATTAACTTTAAAATTTTAGATAAGAAGCCAGTTAGCAATTATTAAAATGCTAACTTTTTTGGCGTTTTCTCGTAAAATAACCAAGATTTTTGCAAAAAGGTATTGAAAAATTTTTATAATGTGATATAATGGGGGTGTAGGAATGAAAGTCATTGCTACCAATAAGCGAGCAAATTTTGAGTATTTTGTCCTGAAAAAGTTTACCGCTGGATTGGCGCTCGTAGGCTCTGAGGTTAAGTCCATTCGTGCTGGGCATGCTAGTATAAATGATTCTTTTGTTACAGTGCGAGATGGCGAAGCCTTTGTCATCAATATGTATATTAAGACATATAGTGATGCTGGCAATTTTGCACCAGATGAGAGACGCTCTCGTAAGTTGTTACTCAACAAATCAGAAATTGTTGAGTTAAGCAATGCGGTGCAACAAAAAGGTTTGACCATTGTACCACTTAAGTTAGGTTTTGAGGGCGCTTTGGCAAAGCTAGATATTGCTATATGTCGAGGTAAGAAATTATTCGACAAGAGACAGAGTATAAAAGATAGGGACATTGCTCGTGATGTCGCTCGTGAGGTTAAATCTACTAGGCTATGACTTTTGCGTGCCCATTATTTGGGGGCGTACTGGCTTTTGACAAGTGGATTA
The DNA here is from genome assembly GCA_944381255.1 of uncultured Clostridia bacterium. Taxonomy (GTDB): domain Bacteria; phylum Bacillota; class Clostridia; order Christensenellales; family UBA1242; genus UBA7867. Next base: position 2,425 of record CALWKL010000012.1, read on the forward strand.
GCTGGCCTTACCTAGCATGTTGCAGGTTCGTCTGCATTAAAAACGAAATTAAAATTAAATGCTGAAAACAAGCAATCTGTAAGCGTTTTGCCTTCTAGCTTCGGCACAGCATACGCTTACTAATTAGTCCTTAGATTTTAGGACAGTTCTATACTAGACTTGGTGGCTTTGTGAGTTTGGTATAGGGCTTCAACCCAATACAATAGCCACTTTTGACATTCGCTGTTGTGTCAAAAGTTAAATGAAAATAGCGGGCTTTGTACGAGTTTGTCTAGTCTGCCTTGTACTTGTGCCTATGAAGATAGACTAAACATGTAGCAAAGGTTTGGCAAGTGCCATTTGGACATGGGTTCGACTCCCATCGCTTCCACCAGTAAAATTTAAAAGAGGAGAGTAGAGAAAATGTCAGGATTTGTAGATGCTGTATTAAATGTTTTGACTATTGTTGCTTTAATTTCAGCTACTGCGTTTATAATCATCTTTTTAGTCGATTTGCTTATGTCTATTACTAATAAGCACGGAGCAATTTTCTTCCGTAAGAGTGCTGATTCTGTAGAGGAGAAGCCGAAAGTGGCTGAGCCTCAACCAGAGCCTATTGAGGAAGAGGTTAGACCTCAAGTTTTGTCTCAAGAAGAATCTAAGGAAAAGACTTGGGACGAGGAGGCTGCTCAACGTGAACTTCAAGAAATCGAGCAGAACAAAGTTCTAAATCAATCTGATGAGCAGGAGTTGCTGGAAGCTAAGCAGAAAGATATCGATGCTAGTGATGACAGTAAACGTCAAAAACTTGTAGACGATTTTGACGATTTTGATTCATTGTTTGATAACGAGCCTGCAAAAGATGCGATAGAGCCAGGTGTTGACTTTGATGAAATGATTAATGAAATCAATAAAGAAAGCGTAACTAAGTATGAGGCTAGTCGCAAGGCTGAGGTTGTAGAACCTGTTAAAGAAATTCTTGAGCCTGTAAAAACAAAAGAGGACGAAGATTTTGGTATCAAGTTTGATTCACAAGATGAATTAGATGATTTTGAAAAATTATTTGAGACTAAGGACCAGACAGAGACCTCTACTACAACAACAACTACTACAGAGACAGAGAATACTACACCTATGGTATTGCCTGCACCTGTTGAGACTACACCTGTTGAGGCAACTAAGGCTGATATTATCAATGTGTACGAGTATTTCCCAAAAGAAGCTCTAGACGAGAGATTGGCAAAATTGCAAGAGCGTCTCAAGAACAATGAGCGTGAACTCAAGGCTAACAGAAAAGAATATACACCACTTCAAAGAGTTAATCGTAGCTTAAAGCGTGATCAAGAAAAATTACGCAGACGTGAAGCTATCGTGGCTCGTAAGAAAGTTATGCTCTACGGTGTAAACAACTATGTAGACATTGATGAGGAAAAAGCCAAGAAGCTTAGCGAGGATCTTGATTTGCTTGACGGTTTGAGACTATCAGTACAACACTGCGAGGAAGTTATGGAACAAAATAAAGACCGCTTCCCAATTCTAGAAAGAACAAATAAAATTTTGTTAGAGCAAAACAAACAAATCAAAGAAGATATTGAAGAAGTTAAAGCTGCTATAGAGAAACTTAATAATGAATAAAAAAAGCCCAAATTTGGGCTTTTTTGTTTTTTTAGTTATAATAAAAGCATATTATATTAGACCTTACTTAACTCAATTTCGAATTGTAAAGCTGTATAAATAAATTTTTAAACAAAAATATATAGTATTTTCTAAAATTATAAAGTTTTCAGATACTTATAGTATTGTGTTTGCTTTTTAAAAAAGTTTTTGCTAAAATAATATGGGTAAGAGTATTGATTAGGAGATTTTGGATTTGAGTAATTGGTTTAGTAATTTATTTAAGAGGCCTAGTATACGTACTATAGAGAAGTCTGATCCAAATGCTGTGCTGCATCCTTTAAAACTTGGGCTTGCTCTTAGTGGGGGTGGGACATTCGGTACGGCATATATAGGTGTATTTCGCGCCTTCGAAGAGGCGGGACTACACTTTGATTATGTTGCGGGGACTTCGGCTGGTGCGCTCTTTGGCGCTGGCTATTGTGCAGGTATCCCTACAGAGAAAATGGAGAAGATTGCTCTTAGCCTTAGAGAAAAAGATGTGTTGACAAGTAAATTTATATTGGTACCTAGCAAGACTGATAAATTAGAAAAACTTATTGACCAGGTATTCGAGGGAAGAACTTTTGAGCAATTGAAGACACCCTTTTGTGCTGTTGCTGTCGATGTGATTTCTGGGGAAGAATTGCATTTTAGGTCGGGCTCTTTGAGTAAGGCTATTGCTGGCTCTTGTGCCTTTCCTGGCGCTTTTTATCCTGTAGAGTATCCACCTTTTAGACTAGTAGATGGAGGAATTCAAAATAATATTCCTGCCGATGTGGTACGAGAAATGGGTGCAGATGTTGTGGTGGCTGTAGATTTGAATCCTTCCAGAGGCGCTGGTACGGATAGCGACAAGTATTTGAGTATGATGCTGGCAGTCTTCCGTATCATGATGAAGTCAAATTCATATCGAGGCTATGTTCATTCTGATTATATTTTAAAGTTGGACTTGACTGAATTTAATCAAATGAAACTTAATGGCACTAAAGATATGATTGAGATTGGCTACCAAACAGCGAAGGCTGATATGCCTAATATTCTTAAAACTTTGGGAATGCGCGTGCCTAATGAGAATATAAAAGAAACTGCTGCACGAATTGCAGAAATGCAAAAAAGAGCTAAACAACTTAACAAGGAAAATAAGATAAAACTAAAATTATTAAAAAAACATGGGGAGTAAAATATGTCATGGGATAAGTACAATGAAGCTCGGCGTAAAGCAAAAGAGGCTTCGCAAAAATTAATTAAAGTTGCAGATGGTGATAAATCAGTAAAACTAAGTAGTTCAGAAAAAAGTGATGCAAAATCAGCAGTTAAAAACGCAAGAAAGTACAAGTGGCTTTTTTCAATATTCATAGTACTTGCGATTTTAGCCTGCGCTACCTTGCCTTTTGGGGACACGCTACAACCTATGGTAGATAATTTGCTAAAAAATAACAATGAGGTTGATGCAAGTTTAACAAATGCGGTAACTCTGGTAGAAAATTCTGATTTGCAGATTCATTACGTAGATGTGGGACAGGGGGATTGTATTCTAGTTAACTTGCCTGACGGTAAGAATATGGTTATTGATAGCGGAAGCGAAACAGATAGTAGTGCAACGAGTCAAAAAGTTATCGATTATATAGGTAGCACATTGCTAGATGACGGAGAAATCATAGATTATATGATACTTACTCACCCAGACTCAGATCACCTTTATTATTTACCTGATATATTAGATAATTTTGAAGTAGCTACTATTATTCGACCATATACATTTTATGTATCAGATGGAAAAGATTCAAATGATAGTACTGTTGAACAAAAAGATGAAGTAGCAACTAAAGAGTTGAATACACTAAATCAATTAAATTCACAATATGGATATAATATCCAATTATCTAGCAAGAATTCTAAATCAACTGTCGTTATGTATGATTTTATTAGTCGCATTTATACAGAGACTTATGGTGCTAATGATACTCCGGCAACGATAGATTTCCCTGTAGCAGGAAAGCAAATCAAAGGTGCTGATTATACTTTAACATTCTATTCTCCAGTGGATCCAAATGAGACATACTCTAGCTGGAATGACTATTCTTGTGTAATGGTGCTAGATTATCAGGGCACAAAAATGGCTTTTACAGGTGATGCGGAAACAAAAGTTGAGCGTGAAATTCTCGATAACCAAGACAATTTGCCTTTGCCTGATGTGAATATTATGGATATGGGACATCATGGTAGTAAGACCAGCTCTTCCGAGGCTTTCGTAGAAGCACTAAATCCTGAGTATGCTATTATTTCTTGTGGAGAGGGCAATAAATACGGACACCCAAATCAAGAGACTCTGGATACCTTGGACAAAATCGGAGTAGGCGTAAATGAACGATTTATTACAGCTGAGAGTGGTAATATTATAATTGGCTTAGGTTATACTGACCCCAATAGTGATGCTAGCGAGACAAACTTTGGAATAGCATATACTGGTGATAAGACATTTGCTGATACTCGTCCTGTCAAGATGGAATGGTGGAATGTGGTAGTAACCTTTATCATACTCGAAGGATTAATTTTGTTAGTCATTATACCTCAAATAATAAAAGCTACTCAAAAAACTACCAAACAACTCAAAAAAGTAACAAAAAAATAAAATTGTGGAAAACTAAATTTTGTCGAAAATTGTTATTTTTCTCTTATAATTATAAAATTTTTTTGCCTATTAGATACACTAAAAGCGCGTAATTACATGCATTTTATTGCACCTATTGAATTTTTATAAAATAGGCAATTTTATGAAAGTTTGTGCAAAAGGTACAAAGTTAAAACACAATATATAGTTGTCGTCTTTAATTGTTGACACTATATATTGTGTTTTTGTATAATGATATTGTAAAATAAAAAACAAGGAGCGAAGACTAAAATGTTTAACGTTGTTTTGAAGCGCGATGGTACTTACCAAGATTACGATATCAAAAAAATAGCAGATGCTATCTACAAAGCTGCTGTGGCTTGTAATGGAAGTGATTATGATACTGCTATGAATTTGGCAAAGAAGGTAGAAGAGCATTTGACTCATAAGATAGGCGACAATGTGCCAACTGTTGAGCAAATACAAGATGCAGTAGAATATATGTTAATAGAGAATAGACATTCACAGACTGCCAAAGCATACATTTTGTACAGGGAGAAGCGTAAAAGTGCTAGGGAGAAGAATGCTCTTGTAGGTGCTACTATAGACCTATTTGATAAATATATTGATGACTCAGACTGGTCTACCAAGGAAAATGCAAATATGCAACGAAGCGTGGCAGGACTAAATAATTTCGTAAGGGAAGAGTTTACCAAAAATTATTGGCTAAACGAGGTTTATCCTGTTGATGTGCGTGAAGCGCACCTGAGTGGAGATATTCATATTCACGATTTAGGATTTTTTGGAAGCTACTGTGTAGGTTGGGATTTGGCTCAAATTCTTACTCTTGGCTTTACCGGTGTAGAAGGCAAGATTTCTTCAAGTCCAGCAAAACACTTGCGCAGTTTCTTGGGTCAGGTAACCAACGCAACGTTTACCTTGCAAGGCGAGAGTGCAGGTGCTCAAGCTTGGAGTAGCTTTGATACGTATTGCGCTCCATTTATAGCATATGATAATCTAAGTTACGAAGAACTAGTACAGATTTTGCAGGGTTTTATATTTAATATGAATGTGGCTACTCGAGTAGGATTTCAATGCCCATTTAGTAATATAACTCTAGATATCAAGGTGCACCCATTGCTAAAAGACCGTCCTGTAATTATAGGTGGACAACCTCAATCTCGTACTTATGGCGAATTCCAGAAGGAAATGGATATGTTTAACTTGGCTTTGTGTGAGGTATTGGCAAAGGGTGATGCAAACGGTAGAATTTTTACTTTCCCTATACCAACAATCAATATAACGAAAGACTTAGATTGGGATAGTCCTGTAGTCAATGCGATTATGGATATTACTTGTAAGTACGGTATACCATACTTTGCAAACTATATAAATTCTACTTTAAGTCCAGAAGATGCTCTCTCAATGTGTTGTAGATTGAGGCTAGACTTGACAGAATTGCGTAAACGCGGTGGTGGTTTGTTTGGTTCTAATCCTTTGACAGGCTCTATCGGTGTGGTAACTATCAACTTACCAAGAATCGGCTATCTCTCTAAATCAAAAGAAGAGTTTAAGGACCGTGTCGCAAAACTTGCCACTTTGGCAAAGACAAGCCTTGAGATAAAGAGAAAGATGATTGAAAAGCAAACAGAAAATGGTCTTTATCCATATTCAGCATTTTATCTAAAATGCGTAAAAGACCGTACAGGTTCATACTGGGCAAACCATTTTGCAACTATAGGTGTAAATGGTATGAATGAAGCATTATTGAATTTGTTGGGAAAAGATATCACAACTCCAGAAGGTCAAGAGTTCGCTATCGAAGTTATGAATCTTTTACGTGATAAAATGGTGGAATTCCAAGAGGAAACTGGCAATCAGTACAACCTAGAGGCTACTCCAGCCGAGGGAGTATCTGCTAGATTTGCTAGATTGGATAAGGCTCGTTATCCAGAAATCATTACCAATGGGGACAAAGACCCTTATTACACAAACTCTACTCAAATTCCTGTAGGATATACTGATGATATTTTTGAAGTTGTTAGGTTGCAAGATGAGTTACAATCTATGTATACAGGTGGTACGGTACTACACTTGTACCTTGGAGAACGCATTACTGACCGTGAAGTATGCAAGAATCTCATAAAGAAGATTTTCTCTACAAGCAAAATGCCTTACATTAGTATTACCCCAACATTCAGTGTGTGCCCAACACATGGATATATCGCTGGCGAGCATTTTGAATGCCCTCACTGTCATCAGTCTAGTGAAGTTTGGTCTCGTGTCGTGGGTTATTTCCGTTGCGTAAAGGACTTCAACAAGTCAAAACAAGCCGAGTATATGGATAGGAAAAAGTTTGTGATAAAACCAGAGCAAATGATGGACTCAGATGAATTGGAACAATTCAATAGAGAAAAATTAGGATTGAATGCGAACGCGGCTTAATATGAAAATAGTTAAATTTATAAAGAATTCACTGATTGATTTCCCTGGACGAATTGCTACTGTGGTTTTTACGAATGGTTGCAACTGGAATTGTTGGTACTGCCAAAATAAAAGCATTTTATCCAATCAAAAAGACGAAACAGATGAGTTTTTTGAATATCTAAAAAGTCGTAAGGGCTGGATTGATGGAGTAGTAATTTGTGGCGGAGAGCCTACAATACACAATGATTTGGCAGATTTTTGCAAACAAGTAAAAGCGTTGGGCTTCGATATAAAACTTGATACCAATGGAACTAATCCAGAACTAATAAGAGAGTTAATTCAATCGAAATTAGTAGACTATATCGCAATGGATGTAAAGGCTCCTCCTCACAAATTAGGTTCAATAGTATGCTGTAGCAATGCGCTAAATAAAGTAGCAGAAACTATAGAATTGCTAATTAATAGTGAGATAGATTATGAGTTTAGGACTACTGTTACACCAGACTTGACTTTAAATGATATTATGGTGATTTCCGATATGATTAGAGGGGCTAGGAGATACTATTTACAGCAATACCATAAACCGAAAAATACAGAGATTGAGCCTGAACCTCTGCCGATAGAAGTATTACAAGATATGTGTGTTGCTGCAAATCGTATCGTACCTACAGAATTAAGATAAGACTAATATTGCCTAAATTGTTATTTAAGCAATTAGGTCTTATTTTTTTATTGAAATTATTTAAAATTTTTGTGGTTTTTTGCATTTTTCTTGCATTTTATTTGATTATTTGCGTAAAATTTGTTATAGTAAAAATAGCAAATTTTAATTTTGAGGGATTTAATGAAAACTAATATTGCACTGATTTGTTTGCTAAATAATTATAATAAAGAAGTTGCTAACATTTTAAGCGAAAAGCTAGAGATGTTTTTTGTCAATATAGATGAAATGGTTGAGTTCGAGTTGGGTGATGCTGACCGAATTTTAGAGACTTTGGGAGACAAAGAAGGATTAGAATATATCAAAAAATGTGAGGATAAAATAGTCGCTAACGTTGCAAATTTTGATAATACTATAATAAGCCTTAATCCTACAACAATGTTTTCTAATCAAAATTTTGAGAAAATTTCCGAAACAAGTTATGTAATATACTTACAAATAGCGCCTAAGTATTTCGAAGCAAGAGCCAAGTACTCTGCTGACGTCTTGGATAAGGAATTAAATGAAGTCAATTTTACCGATCGAGACAAACTTTATGTTGAAAAAAGTGATATGGTATTGAATTGTAGCACATTGCGAGAGCAAAAGGCCGTGCAAAAATTAACAAAGATTATAAAGAAATTTTTTAAAAAATTAAAAAAGGAGAAAAAACAGGCCTAAAAGCTTGTTTTTTTATTTATTATGGAAATAGAAGAAAAAGTAATTAAAACTCTAAGACAGCTAAGCCTTGACCAAATTTATTCTGCAAAATCTGGACATTTGGGTATTAGTCTAGGTTGTGCTAATATTATGTATGCCGTCTTTAAGTCAGCTATATTTAATCCAGAAGATACAACATGGATAAATCGCGATAGAATAGTGCTAAGTGCTGGACATGGTAGCGCTCTTTTGTATAGCGCACTTCATTTGTTTGGTTTTCTTACAATAGATGATTTAAAGACTTTTAGGACAATGGGAGGGTTGCCAGGCCACCCCGAAATAACGACTAAAGGGGTTGATTGTACTACTGGTGCATTGGGGCAAGGCTTTTGTAATGCAGTGGGAATGGCTATAGGTTCAAAATTTTTAGCGAAGAGATATAACTCTCAAAATGAAATAATTAATAATTATACATATTGCATTTGCAGTGATGGAGATTTGATGGAGGGTATTAGTTACGAAGCTTCAAGTATCGCTGGCAATCTAGATTTAGATAGATTAATTGTGTTGTATGACAGCAATAGAGTGTCTCTTGATGGTAGTACAAAAGGTGTATTTGATGAGGATATAATGGCTCGCTTTACTTCTCAGGG
>CALWKL010000013.1 GCA_944381255.1 uncultured Clostridia bacterium
TTTTGCCTTAATACTTCCTCATCTATGGACTCTAAAGTATTTTCTTCGATAGGAGAGAGAGATAAATTTTTGCTTTTTTCAAATTTATTTAGCTCAATAGTTTTTTGCTCCAAGTCTTTGTCAAGCAATTTTAATTTTTCAGTTTTTGCTAAAATATCACGATAATTCTGCGCAAAATCAATATTAATATCGAAAAAAGTTGCATAGTACTGAGTTAATTCTTTGGTGATTTTAGTAATTTGGGAGGTAAGCTCGGTATGCTCTTTTTCATAATCTTGGGTAGCGTTTTTATGACGTTCGTATTCTTTGATTTTGTAATGGATATTATACAGAGCGTCTTCTAGGTGCTCGGTATCTTCGTGATATTTTGACACAAATTGTACAATTTCTGCACGTATGCTTTGTTGCTCTTTGTTATTTTCTATAGTTTTATTTATGTGCTTGTCTTTTGAGACAAGTTTGAATAAGCCTATAACACTACCTAGTATTCCTAGTCCAAGGAGTATACCTCCAAAGATTTTTGAAAAGGTAATTAGTAATATTATTCCTAAAACTATTAAAATAGCAGAAATACTTAGTGATATAGAACCGAATTTTGTCGCCTTACTAACTGCGGTGCTGTCATAATTGGTGCTTTGAGTAGCGGTTGAATTTAGATACTGCAATTTTTGGTTCATTTGCGCAATATCTTGCTCAGTTGGTATGCTGTCTATAAAGTATTCATCTAATTCTTTTATTTTCTCTATTGGTGAGTTTTGGTCAAGATTACTTAACTTTATTTTTGCATTTTCTAACTCTCGATTTAAGTTATCTAGCCTTTCTATATCAGCATCGGTAGGAGGGGTGCTGATAAAAAATGCGATAATTTCTGCTCGCTCTTTCTTTAGATTTTGAATATCTCTTAGAATAGTCTGGTGGTGCTCTCGTACCTCTTTTTCTACTTTTTTTGCGTTAATGCGACTTTGAGTGTCTCGTAATGTTTGGATATTTTCGGTAATCTTTTCGATTTGAGCTTTATTTTTTTGACTCTCTGCGTCTAGTAAATTTATTTGATTTTTTGCAGTTGTGGCTTCGCTGATTTTAAAAGTAGTCTCGTCGAGTTCTTCTTCAAGTTCATAGATTTTGCCACCTTTACCTTTATGCAGTTTTAGAGTTGTTTGCTTTTTGTCCAATTTGGCATCTATAGATTTTAGGTCAAAAGAATCATCATCTTGAATAAGTTTACCTAGTTTTGCTTTTATACTCTCATCACTTGCATCGCTAAAAATGCCTTGACCTACGAAGGTAGACCTAGCGAAAGTATCCGCATTAATTCCTAAACTTTTTTGAATAAAATCTGAATCCTGAATAGGTTTATTTGTTTTTAAATCATATATAGTTACAGTATCTGAAGATTGAGTCTTGCCAAAAGTGCGCTCAATGCGATATGGATTGTCTTTCATTGTAAATTCAAGCCAACCTCCAAATACGCCACCTTGCCAAGGAGTAAATTTTTTGCGCTCATTCTGGTCAATATCGTGCTTTGTGGTCTGTGGCAGGCCAAAAAGCATTGCTTTTATAAAACTTGCAAAAGTTGACTTTCCCCAGCCATTTTGCTGTAATATTTCACTCAAATTTGGGTCAAAGTCGTAACTAAATTCGTGAAGTTTACCATAATTTTGAATATAGCAACGCAGTAATTTCATTTAGTTTACCTCCTCACCATTTAGTGTGGCTAAGCCAAGATAGATTATATCATCTTGTTCTTGTCGAGATAGTCCACTCGCTCTAACTGTCCTAACAAATTCGCCTCTTAGCGAGATATCGTGTTCTAGGTCATCTAGGTTTATTTGCATTTTTGTCTTATCTTTGAATTCGAAATAGTAAAACTTATCCTTAAAAGACATAGTTGAAATCTTTAAATTTTTTCGGCTATTTTCGTCATATGTACCTACAAACACCACTCGTACAAAGTCTTGACTAGGGATATCACTTAATTTTTGCTCCAGGGCTTGTACAAATTCGGGAAGGGTAGACAGTTCGCTGATATCTATCTCGACCTCGTGTAATTGACGACTAGCAAAGGGTACAAATTTGTGAGTTTCTCCGTTTTCATTAATCTCAAGTAGCACAAAACCTTTTGGACCACATTCATCAAATCCACGACCTTCTAAGCAACCAGAATAGCAGTAGGTGCCACGCTTATCCAGAGCCCCTTCATGATAAGAATGTAGATGTCCTAATGCTAGATAATCTATATTTTTGTTCTTCAATGCGTCAAAATTAACGGTATCAGGAGTATCGTAATCTCTGCCATGCACTTCATCTCCGTGTAGCATTACAATATTAAATTCTGTAGGGTCAAGAGTAAGCTTTGAATATAAGCTTGCGTTGTGTTCTCCCAACACTGCTCCTGTTAGGCGTATACCATTAAAATAAAAACTTGTCCAATCACTGCCAAAAATATGTAAATTATCTACACTAGATGCAGAATGCAATATTAGGTTGTCCTCATCATGATTCCCACTTAGGTAATAAAAGTCAATCTCTGGGTGTGCTCGAAAAATGTCTAGTAGTATACCTGTTGTCTTTGAATCGGCATACTCTGTGTCTAGAAGGTCTCCAGCAATCAAAATAACGCTAATTTCGTTTTTTACTGCATATTCCACTAGTTTAAAGAAAGAATGCAGTAATTCATCTCGGCGCTGGATAGCTTGCTCAAAATTTAGGTGCGTAGTCATACTAGCACCTAAGTGTACATCACTACAGTGAATTATTTTCATAGATTATTCCTCGCTTTTTAGTTCATGACATATAGGGCTTATGAGTATAAGGTCAATTTTTTTCTTGAGGCTATTGCGTACTTCGGATAGGGTGGCGCGATTGAGTCCTAAGTTTATAATAGAACTTATTAGTACACTAAATAATATTTCTCTTCGCAAATTTATTTGCTCCTCGATTTCTGGAGTAATCTCAACATTTTGTTTTAGCAATAGAGATTTTAGCAAAGTATTAATTTTTTCGGCGAATTGGTCAAAGGTCTCTGCTATTAAATCTGGTACCCCTAAAGAAAGATTGTTGTTTATTTTTTCAAAAAACGAATGCTCAAATTGACTCAAATGAGTGAGATAATCAAAAACTTGCATTATAGTCTCTTTTATATTTTTTGACTTGATAAATATATTGAGTAGGTCTTGCTCCAATCTATCTGTGTATGCTTTTACACTGGTCAAAAAAGCGTCTTCTTTGTCATCAAAATATAGGTAAAAACTGCCACGAGATATTGATGCCTCATCGGCTAATTCTTTTACCGATATATCTCCGTATTCTCGAGTGGCAAATTGCCTAGTCAATGCTTTGATAATCGCATTTTTACGGTCTATTCTTAATTTCAAAAAGTGCTGTGTAGGCATTTTCCCCTCCTATGCATAGCAAAATTTACAGTGTATTATAACAAAAATTGTACACACTGTCTAGCATTTTACAGTTGTCAAAAATTAAAAGTGAATTACTTTTGTATTCTTTATTTATTGACATAAAAGGAGATTTGTGATAGACTAAATTTATCATTAATTTAGTTATAGGAGTAAAATATTATGGAAATGGAAAAAACCTATATTATGTTGAAGCCTGATGCTGTTCGCCGTGGCTTGATAGGTGAGATAATCGGTAGAATTGAGAAAAAAGGTTACAAAATCGTAGATATGAAAATGTTTAACCTTACTGCAGATGTTTTGCGTGAACATTATGCTCATATTGCTGATAGACCTTTTTATCCAGAGGTCGAGGCATATATGATGAGTGGCCCAGTAGTAGGTATGATAGTCGAGGGTGAGAATGTTATAAAGGGTATGCGTAATTTTATGGGACCTACTAAGTATCTAGATGCTCCTGCTGGTACAATCAGAGGAGATTATTCATGCAACGATAGAGAAAATCTCATACACGGAAGTGATGCTCCAGAGACTGCTGAAGCAGAAATCAAGAGATTTTTTAAATAATTATTTCACACAGTATACAGCATTGTTGTTAGCAATGCTGTTTTTATTTTGTTATTTAATTTCTTGCTGTTAATATTGCTAGTACACTTAAGTATATTAATATTTTTTATATTGATGTGGCTAGTAGTTTTTAAGTTTTAAGCGTTCTAAGTATGGGAATGTCTGAACTTAACAAAAAGACTTTGGCTTAGTAGACTGTTCTGGCTGTATTTAAAATAAATTTATATGAATAATTTTTTATTTATCGTTATCGAAACAAAATATACGCAAATAAAAAATTATTTTTTTACACAAATTAATATAAATTGTTAGTTTTTTATTTAATAAAATGTTATAATCAAAATGATTTAGAGTCTGGCAGTGTAAAATCTCTAGTAATGGGCGAGTTTGTGTATAAATAATAGGGGATAAAATAATGATTAGTAATAAAAAAACGATTTCGTTTATCATAGCATTCACTTTAACTTTTTGCGCAATTGCAATATTAGTGGGAGTACTAGTATTCGCGCAAAAAACAGTACCTAGTACGAATGCTTTGACATCCGGAGTTTATACTTATAAGGTATCCGGGTCAAGTGCGACAATTACAGATTGTAAATCTTCAGTATCTGGTAGTTTGTCTATTCCTTCCTCTTTAGGTGGCTATACTGTTACTAGTATAGGTAGCAGAGCTTTTTCTTATTGTCGTAATTTGACCAGCGTAACAATTCCTAGTAGTGTTACAAGCATAGCGGATTATGCTTTTAGGGATTGCAGTAGTTTAACTAGAGTAACAATTCCTAGTAGTGTTACAAGTATAGGGAATTATGTTTTTATGGATTGCAGTAGTTTAACTAGAGTAACAATTCCTAGTAGTGTTACAAGTATAGGAGGTTCTGCTTTTAGGGATTGTACAGCTTTAACCAGCGTGACTATATCAAGTGGGGTAACGAGTATAGGGAGCTACGCTTTTGATGGTTGTTCTAGTTTAACAAGTATGTCAATACCAAGTAGCGTCACAAGTATAGGAAGTTCTGCTTTCAAGGATTGTACTAAGTTAACTAGTTTTAGTGTGAATAGTGCTAACTCGTATTATAGTTCGGATAATTATGGAGTGCTGTATAATAAAGATAAAACTATATTAAGACAATATCCCGCGGGTAACACTAGGTCGAGTTTTACCATACCAAGTACTGTAACAAGCATAGGAAGTGATGCCTTTAATGGTTGTACTAGATTAAGTAGTGTAACTGTACCAAGCAGTGTTACTAAAATTAATAGCCTTGCTTTTTCTTATTGTAGTAGTTTAACTAGTGTAACGATTGAAAATGGTGTTGAGAGAATAGAAGCTTGTGCATTTCAATACTGCACCAGTTTAACAAGTTTTTATGTACCAAGTAGTGTAACTAGCATTGGAGTTAATGCTTTTGATGGCTGTACTAAATTAGCAAGTTTTAGCGTTAGCAGTAGTAATCCTAATTATAGTTCAGATAATTACGGGGTGCTATATAACAAAGATAAAACTATGCTAGTAAGGTATCCAGCAGGTAATAGTAGAACAAGTTTTACTATACCAAGTACAGTAAATAGTACATATGACTCTTCTTTTAGACGTTCTTTAAATTTAAAAAGTATAACAATACCTAATAGTGTAACAAGTATTGGTGGTTCTACGTTTTCAAATTGTACTAATATAACAACAGTAACTATAGGTACTGGCATAAAAAAAATAGGTGATTTCGGTTTTGATTCATGCGAAAATATATCAAAAGTTTATTATCAAGGGAATATAAATGGTTGGGTAGAGATTGATTTCGGTGGTTCTAATGGAAACCCATTGAGTTATGGTGCTAATTTGTATATCAATAATAGTGTAGTTACTACAGCAAATATAACAACTGCGACGCAAATCGGTAGAAATGCTTTTTATAGATACACTAAATTAACGAGTGTAACAATTCCGAGTAGCGTAACAAGTATAGGAAGTTATGCTTTTGGATACTGTAGTAGTTTAACTAGTGTAACTTTTTATAATAAATTAACTTCGGCATCTAATA